>NZ_JBLYZG010000024.1:0-72497 GCF_049310245.1 Endozoicomonas sp. ALB115
CTTTCTGTGCGTTCACGTGGGGCAACAGCGCGGCCACGGTCTCTTTGATCTCTGGTGTCTGCTCCTGCCCGTCGTCCACCAGTTTCGCCATGGCCCACAGCAGGTTGGCAATACCCTGTGGTTTAAAGTTGGCTTTCTGTGCGTTCACGTGGGGCAACAGCGCGGCCACGGTCTCTTTGATCTCTGGTGTCTGCTCCTGCCCGTCGTCCACCAGTTTCGCCATTGCCCACAGCAGGTTGGCGATTTCCTGTGGTTTAAAGTTAGCTTTCTGTGCGTTCACGCAGGGTAGCAGGGCGGCCACGGACTCTTTGAACCTTGGTGTCTGCTTTTGCCCTTTCTCCGCCAGTTTCGCCATCGCCCACAGCAGGTTGGCGATATGCTGAGGAATAAATTGGTCTTTCAGTGCTTTCACGTGGGGCAACAGCGCGGCCACGGCCTCGTTGAGCCCCGGTGTCCGCTCCTGCCCGTTGTCCACCAGTTTCGCCATGGCCCACAGCAGGTTGGCGATTCCCTGGGCATTAAATTGGTTTTTCTGTATGTTCACGAGGGGCAACAGCGCGGCCACGGCCTCTTTGAGCCTTGGTGTCTGCTCTTGCCCGTTATCCACCAGTTTTGCCATGGCCCACAGCAGATTGACGATTTCCTGTGGGTTAAAGTTCGCTATTTGTATGTTCACGTGGGGCAACAGCGCGGCCATGGCCTCTTTGAACTCTGGTGTCCGCTCCTGCCCGTTGTCCACCAGTTTCGCCATGGCCCACAGCAGGTTGGCGATATGCTGAGGATTAAATTTGTCTTTCTGTGCGTTCACGTGGGGCAACAGCGCGGCCATGGCCTCTTTGAACTCTGGTGTCCGCTCCTGCCCGTTGTTCACCAGTTTCGCCATGGCCCACAGCAGGTTGGCGATATGCTGAGGAATAAATTGGTCTTTCTGTGCGTTCACGTGGGGCAACAGCGCGGCCACGGCCTCTTTGAGCCCTGATGTCCACTCCTGCCCGTTGTCTACCAGTTTCGCCATGGCCCACAGCAGATTGGCTATGCCTTGGGGATCAATATTCCTCGCTTCAGGTTTTTGGTTGCAGTTAAATATTATTGCATCAAGTAGCGTTGACAATAAGGCAGCTTGAGTACGCTCAACACGCTCATCTATGGGGTTATGGAGGGTAAAAACACCCGCTGAAGTAAAGGAATGCAGTGTTGTCGTCAAGCTTCGCCAATTCCAGCTCCGCGTTGCTGTGAAATTTTGCAGCAAGCGCATCAGCTGGCTTTGTTCCGCGCGATTTAACGGTCTTTTAGCAGCTGACGTGTATTTTTTAATTGAACTGGCATATCGACCGTGATTTCTCCCATCATAGCGATGACCGAAACGATATGATTTACTCACCAGATCATCCATTACTTCTTGTTTAATGAGGGCATTGAAATCTTGAGCAGAGTTCACTGAGCGGAACATTAGATTTTGAGAAGAGCAAGCGTCAGAAGAGTGGTAAAAATCGTTACGCCCCGGGGTAGTACGGAGGGGATTATCCCACTGTTCGACTGTACCATGTCTATATTGCACACGCCTTGAAGAAGCGGCATGGTCATTCGGTTGGTTGTAATCATTATCTGATTTTGCGTATTTACTACTGATACCAGCAGAACTTCTATCCATAATTATATTTCATTAATTCATGAAAATATAAAAAGCAGACTGCTGTACAGTTCAGAAGTTCATTTTGCTGAAATGTTTATATATAAGCAGTGCCGTATTTCTCATCTGCCGACCCGCTTTTAAGTGATACAGAGCCATGATCCTGTGGCGGGATGTTTATCCTGGTCTTTATTTGATCAATGTATAGTTTTATTGAATCCCGGCTCCTGAGCTGGTTAACCGGGATTTCAATGACCTCAAATCCTGCTTTTTGCAGCAGTGCGATTTTCAGCAGAGTCGAACCATTCCTGGTGTTGAAATCACCACTCACGTAATGAGACGGTCCCTGAATTTCAATCACCATATTGTGGTCTGGCAGTAGCAGATCAACCGGAGGTAATGAGTTCAGACTCTTTTCTTCTTCAATATTCAAAGATGGAAGGCATGACTGGAGTTGATCGCGGAAGTCGGTTTGAGTTTTTGAATTGTTTGTCTGGTAATGGGGGATGACCGGACACGTTCTCCCAAGCCAACTGGTGGCCATGGAAATGATGTGTTGATCCTCTTCATTATCCGGGGATGTATTTTCCAGGCGAGTAAACAGGTCATCCATGTGCTTTTCAAGCAAGTTATTTTTATTGGCATTAGAGTCTAGAGCCAACCTGGCACACAATACCATGACTCCCCAGAGAGACATCAATATGCCTTTCTGAGAGAGCTGAGGGTGGTCAATGATTTTGTAGATAAGCGATTCGGACGTGGAGGTAACCACATTCAGCTCTACAAGCTCGCCCAGTTTCGCCATGGCCCACAGCAGGTTGGCGATTTCCTTTGGTTTAAAGTTTGCTTTCTGTGCGTTCACGAGGGGCAATAGCACGGCCACGGCCTCTTTGAGCTCTGGTGTCCGCTCCTGACCGTTGTCCATCAGTTTTACCATGGCCCACAGCAGGTTGGCGATATGCTGAGGCATAAATTGGTCTTTCTGTGCGTTCACGAGAGACAACAGCGCGGCCACAGCCTCTTTGAGACCTGGTGTCAGCTCCTGCCCGTTGTCCACGAGTTTCGCCATGGCCCACAGCAGGTTGGCGATTTCCTGTGGGTTAAAGTTAGCTTTCGCTGTGTTGACGAGTGGCAACAGCGCGGCCACGGCCTCTTTGAGCAGCGGTGTCAGCTCCTGCCCGTTGTCCACCAGTTTCGCCATGGCCCACAGCAGGTTGGCGATTTCCTGTGGTTTAAAGATAGCTTTCTGTGTGTTCACGCAGGGTAGCAGGGCGGCCACGGCCTCTTTGAACCTTGGTGTCTGCTTTTTCCCTTTGTCCGCCAGTTTCGCCATAGCCCACAGCAGATTGGCGATATGCTGAGGAATAAATTGGTCTTTCAGTGCTTTCACGTGGGGCAACAGCGCGGCCAAGGCTTCGTTGAGCCCTGGTGTCCGCTCCAGGCCGTTGTCCACCAGTTTTGCCATGGCCCACAGCAGGTTGGTGGTTCCCTGGGCCTTAAATTGGTTTTTCTGTATGTTCACGTAAGGCAAAAGGACGGCCACGGCCTCTTTGAGCCTTGGTGTCTGCTCTTGCCCGTTATCCACCAGTTTTGCCATGGCCCACAGCAGGTTGGCGATATGCTGAGGAATAAACTGGTCTTTCTGTGCGTTCACGTAGGGCAACAGCGAGGCCACGGCCTCTTTGAGCTCTGGTGTCCGCTCCTGCCCTTCGTTCATCAGTTTCGCCATGGCCCACAGCAGGTTGGCAATATCCTGGGCATTAAATTGATCTTTCTGTGCGTTCACGTGGGGCAACAGCGCGGCTACGGACTCTTTGAGCTCTGTTGTCTGCTCCTGCCCGTTGTCCACCAGTTTCGCCATGGCCCATAGCAGGTTGGTGATTTCCTGTGGGTTAAAGTTAGCTTTCTGTGTATTCACGTGGGGCAACAGCGCGGCCATGGCCTCTTTGAACTCTGGTGTCCGCTCCTGCCCGTTGTCCACCAGTTTCGCCATGGCCCACAGCAGGTTGGCGATAGCCTGAGGAATAAATTGGTCTTTCTGTGCGTTCACATGGGGCAACAGCACGGCCACGGCCCCTTTGAACCCTGGTATCCACTCCTGCTCGTTGTCCACCAGTTTTGCCATGGCCCACAGCAGGTTGGCGATCCCCTGGGCATTAAATTGGTCTGTCTGTGCGTTCACATGGAGCAACAGCATGGCCACCGTCTCGTTGAGCCCGGGTGTCCGCTCTTGCCCGTTGTCCACCAGTTTTGCCATGGCCCACAGCAGGATGGTGATATGCTGAGGAATTAATTGGTCTTTCTGTGCGTTCACGTGGGGCAACAGCGCGGCCACGGTCTCGTTGATCTCTGGTGTCCACTCCTGTCCGTTGTTCACCAGTTTCGCCATGGCCCACAGCAGGTTGGCGATATGCTGGGTAATAAATTGGTCTTTATGTGCGTTTACATGGGGCATCAGCGCGGCCACGGCCTCTTTGAACTCTGGTGTCTGCTCCAGCCCGTTGTCCACCAGTTTCGCCATGGCCCAAAGCAGGTTAGCGATTCCCCGGGCATCAATATCCCATGCTTTAGCTTTTCGGTTGCACTTGAATATTATTGCATCCAGTAGCGTCGACAATAAGGCAGCTTGTGTACGCTTAATACGCTGATCCATGGGTTTATGAGGGGTAAAAACACCCGCTGAAGTAAATGAGTGCATTGTTGTCGTCAGGCTTCGCCAATTCCAACTCCGTGTTACTGTAAAATTTTGCAGCAAACGCATCAGCTGGCTTTGTTCAACCCGATTTAACGGTCTTTTAGCAGCTGACGTGTATTTTTTAATTGAATTGGCATATAGGGCGTGATCTCTCCCATCATAGCGATGACCGAAACGATACGATTTACTCACCAGGCCATCCATTATTTCCTGTTGGGTGAACGCATTAAAATCTTGAGCAGGATTTACTGAACGGCGCGGTAAATATTGAGAAGGGCATGGGGCAGAAGATTGGTAAAATTCATTACGCCTCGGGGTTGTACGGGGGGGAGGATCCCATTGTCTGACTGTGGCATGCCTATATCGCCATCGCCCACGCCTTGAAGAAGCGGCATGGTCATTCGGTTGGTTGTAAGCATCATCTGATCTTGCGTATTTACCACTGATACCAGCAGAGCTTCTGTCCATAATTATATTTCATTAATTCATGAAAGTATAAAAAGCAGACTGCTGTTCTGTTCAGAAGTTCATTTTACTGAAATGCCTGTAAAACCAATCCGTTATTTTCAAATCATTTTGGGCAACAGGTATTCAACGCTGGCGCTCCATCCCTGGAATATGAACACAGTTCTTGAGTCATGATGAAAGGGAAGAGGTTATTGGCTTTTTTTTTCTCTTCCTTTTTCTTTTTGTTGGTTTGCCCGTTTGCTTTTCTAAATGTTCTTCGGCGGTTAAGTAACAGTAATCTGAGGATTGACACCCTTTATCGACGGTAACGTTTGCCTCATCTGCCCACCCGATTTTATATGATACAGAGCCATGGCCCTGAGGCGGGATGTCCACCCTGGTCTTTATTTGATCAATACATCGTTTTATTGAATCCGGGTTCCAAAAGGTGTTAGTGGGGATTTCAATGACCTCAAATCCTGCTTTTTGCAGCAGTGCGATTTTCAGCAGAGTCGAACCAGTCCTGGTTTTGAAATCACCACACACGTAATGAGAGGGTCCCTGAATTTCAATAATAATATTGTGGTCTGGCAGTAGCAGATCAACCGGAGGTAATGAGTTCAGACTCCTTTCTGCTTCAATCTTTAAAGAGGGAATACATGATTGAAGTTGATTGCGGAAGTCGGTTTGAGGTTTTGAAACGGTTGTCTGGTAATGGGGGACGATCGGACACGCTCTGCCAAGCCAGCTTGCGGCCATGGCAATGATGGATTGTTCATCGCCATTGTTTGAGGTTGCATTTTTCAGGCGAGTAAACAGAGCATCCATGTGCTGTTCCAGCAAGCTATTTTTATTGGCATTGGCATCTGGAGAGAGCCTGGCACAGCATACCAATACTCCCCAAAGAGAAATCGATATATCTTGCTGAGATAACTGAGGGCATTTACTGATTTGGTAGACAAGAAGTTCAGACGTGGATTTAACCACATTCAGCTCAACGAGCTCACCCAGTTTCGCCATGGCCCACAGCAGGTTGGCGATTTCCTGTGGTTTAAAGCTCGCTATTTGTGTGTTTACGTGGGGTAACAGCGCGGTCACAGCTTCGTTGAGCCCCGGTGTTCGCTCCTGCCCGTTGATCACCAGTTTCGCCATGGCCCACAGCAGATTGGTGATACCCTGTGGTTTAAAGCTAGCTTTCTGTACGTTGACGTAGGACAACAGCGCGGCCACGGCCTCGTTGAGCTCTGATGTCTGATCCTGCCCGTTGTCCACCAGTTTCGCTATGGCCCACAGCAGGTTGGCGATATCCCGGGCATTGAATTGGTCTTTCTTTGCTTTCACGTGGGGCAACAGCGCGGCCACGGCCTCTTTGAGACCTGGTGTCTGCTCCTGCCCGTTGTCCACCAGTTTTGCCATGGCCCACAGAAGGTTGGCGTTACCTTGGGCATTAAATTGGTCTTTCTGTGCGTTCACGTGGGGCAACAGCGCGGCCACGGCCTCTTTGAGACCTGGTGTCTGCTCCTGCCCGTTGTCCACCAGTTTTGCCATGGCCCACAGCAGGTTGACGATATGCTGAGGGATAAATTGGTCTTTCTGTGTGTTCACGTGGGGCAACAGCGCGACCACGGCCTCGTTGAACTCTGGTGTTTGCTCCAGTCCGTTGTCCAGCAGTTTCGCCATGGCCCACAGCAGGTTGGCAATGGCCTGGGCATTAAATTGGTCTTTCTGTGTGTTCACGTGGGGCAACAGCGCAACCACGGCCTCGTTGAACTCTGGTGTTTGCTCCAGTCCGTTGTCCAGCAGTTTCGCCATGGCCCACAGCAGGTTGGCAATGGCCTGGGTATTAAATTGGTCTTTCTGTGTGTTCACATGGTACAACAACGCGGCCACGGCCTCGTTGAGCCCTGGTATCTGCTCCTGCCTGCTGACCACCAGTTTCGCCATGGCCCACAGCAGGTTGGCGATATCCTGGGCACTAAATTGGTCTTTCTGTGCGTTCACGTTGGGCAACAGCGTGGCCACAGCCTCTTTGAGCCCTGATGTCCACCCCTGACCGTTGTCTACCAGTTTCGCCATGGCCCACAGCAGGTTGGCAGTATGCTGAGGAATAAATTGGTCTTTGTGTGCGTTCACATGGGGCAACAGTGCGGTCATGGTCTCTGTGAACTCTGGTGTTCGCTCCAGCCCGTTGTCCACCAGTTTTGCCATGGCCCACAGAAGGTTGGCGTTACCCTGGGCATTAAATTGATCTTTCTTTGCGTTCACGTGGGGCAACAGCGCGGCCACGGCCTCTTTGAGCCCTGGTGTCAACTCCTGCCCGCTGTCCACCAGTTTCGTCATGGCCCACAGCAGGTTGACGATACCCTGAGCCTTAAATTGGTTTTTCTGTACGTTCACGTGGGGCAACAGCGCGGCCACAGTCTCGTTGAACTCTGGTGTCCGCTCTTGCCCGTTGTCCACCAGTTTCGCCATGGCCCACAGCAGATTGGCGATATGCTGAGGAATAAATTGGTCTTTCTGTGCGTTTACGCAGGGCAACAACGTGGCTACAGTCGCTTTGACGCCTGTTGTCTGCTCCTGTCCGTTGTCCACCAGTTTCGCCATGGCCCACAGCAGGTTGGCGATATCCTGAGTATTAAATTGGTCTTTCTGTGCGTTTACGTGGGACAACAGGGTGGCTAAGACCTCTTTGAACTCTGGTATCCGCTCCTGCCCATTGTCCACCAGTTTCGCCATGGCCCACAGCAGGTTGGCGATACCCTGGGCATTAAATTGATCTTTCTGTGCGTTTACCTGGAGCAACAATGCGGCCACGGCCTCGTTGAGTTCCGGGGTCCGCTCCTGCCCGTTGACCACCAGTTTCGCCAAGGCCCACAGCAGGTTGGCGATATGCTGAGGAATAAATTGGTCTTTCTGTGCGTTCACATGGGGCAACAGCGCGGCCACTGCCTCTTTGAGCCCTGGTGTCCACTCCTGCCCGTTGTCTACCAGTTTCGCCATGGCCCACAGCAGGTTGGCGATTCCCCGGGAATCAATGTCCCTGGCTTGAGGTTTTTGGTTGCACTTGAATCTGATTGCATCAAGTAGCGTTGACAATAAGGCAGATTGAGTACTCTTAACACCCTCATCCACGGGCTTATGAGGGGTAAAAACACCCGCTGAAGTCAATGAATGAACTGTGGCCGTAAGGCTTCGCCAGTCCCAACGCCGTGTTATGGTAAAATTTTGCAGCAAACGCATCAGCTGGCTTTGTTCCGCTCGATTTAACGGTCTTTTAGCAGCTGATGTGTATTTTTTAATTGAACTGGCATACCAGCTGTGATTTCTCCCATCATAGCGATGACCGAAACGATGCGATTGACTCACCAGATCATCCATTATTTCCTGTTTGATGAGCGCATTAAAATCTTGAGTAAGGTCTACTGAACGGCGCTGTAGATTTTGAGAAGGGCATGCGTCAGGAGAACGGTAAAATGTATTGCGCCCGGGATTAGTGCGTGGGGTATCATCCAACTGCCTGACCGTGGCATGTCGGTATCGTCCACGTCTCGAGGAAGCGGCATGGCCACCCGGTCGATTACAATCATTAACTGATCTTGCGTATTGACCACTGATACCGGCAGAGCTTGTATCCATAATTATATTTCATTAATTCATGAAAATATAAAAAGCAGACTGCTGTGCCGTTCAGAAGTTCATTTTGCTGAAATGTTTATATATAAGCAGTGCCGTATTGCTCATCTGTCGACCCGCTTTTCAGTAATACAGAGCCATAACCCTGTGGCGGGGTGTCTACCCGGGTCTTTATTTGATCAATACATAATTTCATTGAATCCTCGCTCATGAGCAGGTTAATCGGGATTTCAATGACCTCAAATCCTGCTTTTTGCAGCAGTGCGATTTTCAGCAGAGTCGAACCTTTCCTGGTGTTGAAATCACCACTCACGTAATGAGACGGTCCCTGAATTTCAATCACCATGTTGTGCTCTGGCAGTAGCAGGTCAACCGGGGGTAATGAGTTCAGACTCTTTTCTTCTTCAATCTTCAAAGAGGGAATGCATGATTGGAGTTGAGCACGGAAGTCGTCGGCCTGAAGTTTTGAAACGTTTGTCTGGTAGTGGGGGACGACCGGACACGCTCTGCCAAGCCAGCTTGCGGCCATGGCAATAATGGATCGATCCTCTTCATTGTCTGGATAGGTATTTTCCAGGCGAGTAAACAGGTCATCCATGTGCTTTTCAAGGACGTTATTTTTATTGGCATTAGAGTCTAGAAACAACCTGGCACACAATACCATGACTCCCCAGAGAGACATCAATATGTCTTTCTGAGAGAGCTGAGGGTTGTCACTGATTCGGCAGACAAGCGATTCGAACGTGGAGGTAACCACATGTAGCTCAATAAGCTTACCCAGTTTCGCCATGGCCAACAGCAAGGTGGCGATACCCTGTGGTGTAAAATTATCTTTCTGTGCGTTCACGAAGGGCAATAGCGCGGCCACGGCCTGTTTGAGCTCTGGTGTCTGGTTCTGCCCGTTGTCCACCAGTTTTGCCATGGCCCACAGCAGGTTGACGATTCCCCGGGCATTGATATCCTCGACTTGAGGTTTTTGGTTGCACTTGAACGTTATTGCATCCAATAGCCTGGACAATAAAGCAGCTTGAGTGAGCTTGACACTCTGATCCACGCGCTTATGAGGGGTAAAAACGCCCGCTGAAGTCAATGAGTGACATGTTGTCGTCAGGCTTCGCCAGTTCCAGCTCCGTCTGGCTGTAAAATTTTGCAGCAAAGGCATCAGTCGGCTTTGTTCAGTTCGATTTAACGGTCTTTTAGTCGCTGACGTGTAATTTTTAATTGAACTGGCATATTGACCGTGATCTCTCCCATCATAGCGATGACCGAAACGACTCGTTTTACTCACCAGGTCATCCATTCTTTCTGGGTTGATGAGCGCCTTAAAATCTCGAGCAGGGTTTACTGAACGGCGCACCAGAAATTGAGAAGATAAAGCGGCTAAAAATTCACTAAATACACTGCTCCACAGGGCTATGCGGGGGGGATCATCCCATTGTTTGACGGTGGCATGTCCATATCGCCCACACTTTGAAGAAGCGGCATGGTCATTCGGTTGGTTGTAACCATTATCTGATCTTGTGGATTTTCCACTGATATCGGCAGAGCTTCTATTCATAATTATATTTCATTATTTCATGAGAATGTAAAAAGTAGACTGCTATTCTGGTCAGAAGTTCATTTCACTGAAATATTTATAAAACCAGCTCGTTGGGGATACACATCTACTTCTTATGCCACCAATCCGTTATTTTCAAATCATTTTGGCCAACTGCTTATTGCTTTTTTTTCTCTTCCTTTTTTTTGGTTTGCCTGTTTGCTTTTCTGAATGCTCTTCGGCGGTTAAGTTACAGTGATCTGAGGATTGCCCCCCTCTATCGGCGGTAGCGTTTGCCTCATCTGCCCACCCGATTTTATGTGATACAGAGCCATGGCCCTGCGGCGGGATGTCCACTCTGGTCTTTATGTGATCAATATATCGTTTTATTGAATCCGGGTTCCAAAGTGATTTAGTCGGGATTTCAATGACCTCAAATCCTGATTTTTGCAGCAGTGCGATTTTCAGCAGAGTCGAACCATTCCTGGTTTTGAAATCACCACACAGGTAATGAGAGGGCCCCTGAACTTCAATAATAATATTGTGATCTGGCAGTAGCAGATCAACCGGAGGTAATGAGTTCAGACTCCTTTCTGCGGCAATCTTTAAAGAGGGAATGCATGATTGAAGTTGATCGCGAAAGTCGGTTTGAGTTTTTGACATGTTAGTCTGGTAATGGGGGATGATCGGACACGCTCTGCCAAGCCAGCTTGCGGCCATGGCAATGATGGATTGATCCTCTTCACTGGCTGGTGATGTATTTTTCAGGCGAGTAAACAGGTCATCTATGTGCTTTTCAAGCACGTTATTTTTATTGGCGTTGGAGACAAGAGATAACCTGGCACAGCATACCATTACTGCCCAGAGAGACATCAATATCGCTTGCTGAGAGAATTGAGCGTTGTCACTGATTCGGTAGACAAGCGATTCGAACGTAGAGGTAACCACGCTCAGCTCAACGAGTTCACCCAGCTTCGCCATGGCCCACAGCAGGTTGGCGATACCCTGAGGATTAAATTGGTCTTTCTGTGAGTTCACGTGGGGCAACAGCACGGCCAAGGCTTCTTTGAGCTCTGCTGACTTTTCCTGCCCGTTGTCCAGCAGTTTCGCCATGACCCAGAGCAGGTTGGTGATACCCTGAGCACTAAATTGGCCTTTCTGTACGTTCACGCTGGGCAGCAGCGCCGCCACAGCCTCGTTGAGCTGTGGTGTTCGCTTCTGCCCGCTTCCTACCAGTTTCGCCATGGCCCACAGCAGGTTGGCGATACCCTGAGGATTAAATTGGTCTTTCTGTGCGATCACGTGGTGCAACAGCGCGGCCACGGCCTCGTTGAGCCCTGGTGTCTGCTCCTGCCCGTTGTCCACCAGTTTCGCCATGGCCCACAGCAGGTTGGCGATTTCCTGTGGTTTAAATTTAGCTTTCTGTGCGTTTACGTGGGGCAGCAGGACGGCCACGGCCTCTATGCTCACTGGTGTCTGCTCCTGCCCGTTGTCCACCAGTTTTGCCATGGCCCACAGCAGATTGGCGATATGCTGAGGAATAAATTGGTCTTTCTGTGCGATCACGTGGGGCAACAGTGCAGCCACGGCCTCGTTGAGCCCTGGTGTCCACTCCCCGTTGTTCACCAGTTTCGCCATGGCCCACAGCAGGTTGGCGATTTCCTGTGGTTTAAAGTTCGCTATTTGTGTGTTTACGTGGGGTAACAGCGCGGCCACAGCTTCCTTGAGCCTTGGTCTTCGCTTCTGCCCGTTGTCCACCAGTTTTGCCATGGCCCACAGCAGGTTGGCAATATGCTGAGGAATAAATTGGTCTTTTTGTACTTTGACGTGGGGCAACAGCGCGGCCACGGCCTCGTTGAGCCCTGGTGTCCGCTCCTTCCCGTTGTCCACCAGTTTCGCCATGGCCCACAGCAGGTTAGCGATATGCTGTGGTTTAAAGTTCGCTATTGGTGTGGTTACGTGGGGTAACAGCGCGGCCACAGCTTCGTTGAGCCCTGGTGTTCGCTCCAGCCCGTTGTCCACCAGTTTCGCCATGGCCCACATCAGGTTGGCAAGATGCTGAGGAATAAATTGGTCTTTTTGTACTTTCACGTGGGGCAACAGCGCGGCCACAGCCTCGTTGAGCCCTGGTGTCCGCTCCTGCCCGTTGTCCACCAGTTTCGCCATGGCCCATAGCAGGTTGGCGATATGCTGAGGAATAAATTGTTTTTTCTGTGCGTTCACGAGGGGCAACAGCGCTGCCACGGCCTCGTTGAGCTCTGGTGTCTGCTGCTGCCCGTTGTCCACCAGTTTCGCCATGGCCCACAGCAGGTTGGCGATATGCTGAGGAATAAATTGTTTTTTCTGTATATTCACATGGGACAACAGCGCGGCCACGGCCTGTTTGAGCCCTGGTGTCCGCTTCTGCCCGTTGTCCACCAGTTTCGCCATGGCCCACAGCAGGTTGGCGATATGCTGAGGAATAAATTGGTCTTTCTGTACCTTCACGTGGGGCAACAGCGCGGCCACGGCTTCGTTGAGTGCTGGTGTCCGCTCCTGCCCGTTGCCCACCAGTTTTGCCATGGCCCACAGCAGGTTGGCAATTTCCTGTGGTTTAAAATTAGCTTTCTGTGCGTTCACATGGGGCAACAGCGCGGCTACCGCCTCGTTGAACTCTGTTGTCAGCTGCTGCCCGTTGTCCACCAGTTTCGCCATGGCCCACAACAGATTGGCGATGCCCTGTGGTATAAAGTTAGCTTTCTGTACGTTCACGTGGGGCAGCAGCGCGGCTACGGCCTCTTTGAGCTCTGGTATCAGCTCCTGCCCGTTGTCCACCAGTTTCGCCATGGCCCACAGCTGGTTGGCAATTCCCCGGGCATCAATATCCCTGGCTTCAGGTTTTTGGTTGCAGTTAAATATTATTGCATCAAGTAGCGTTGACAATAAGGCAGCTTGAGTACGCTTAACACGCTCATCTATGGGGTTATGGGGGATAAAAACACCCGCTGAAGTAAATGAATGAAGTGTTGTCGTCAGGCTTCGGCAATTCCAGGTCCGCGTTGCTGTGAAATTTTGCAGCAAACGCATCAGCTGGCTTTGTTCCGCTCGATTTAAAGGTCTTTTAGACGCTGACGTGTATTTTTTAATTAAACTGGCATATAGGCCGTGAGCTCTCCCATCATAGCGATGACCGAAACGATGCGACTTATTCACCAGATCATCGATTATTTCCTGTTTGATGAGCGCATTAAAATCTTGAGCAGGGTTTACTGAACGGCACTGTAGATGTTGAGAAGGGCATGCGTCAGAAGAACGGTAAAATTTATTACGCCCCGGGTTAGTGCGTGGGGTATCATCCCACTGTCTGACTGTGGCATGTCTATATCGGCCACGCCTTGAAGAAGCGCCCTGGTCATTCGGTCGGTTATAATTATTATGTGATCTTTCGTATTTACCACTGATACCTGCAGAGCTTCTATCCATAATTATATTTCATTAATTCATGAAAATATAAAAAAGTAGACTGCTGTTTTGTTCGGAAGTTCATTTTGCTGAAATGTTTATATATAAGCAGTGCCGTATTTCTCATCTGCCGACCCGCTTTTAAGTGATACAGAGCCATGACCCTGTGGCGGGATGTCTACCCTGGTCTTTATTTGATCAATGCATCGTTTCATTGAATCCTGGCTCCTGAGCTGGTTAACCGGGATTTCAATGACCTCAAATCCTGATTTCTGCAGCAGTGCGATTTTCAGCAGAGTCGAACCATTCCTGGTGTTGAAATCACCATTCACGTAATGAGACGGTCCCTGAACTTCAATCACCATGTTGTGGGCTGGCAGTAGTAGGTCAACCGGGGGTAATGAGCTCAGACTCTGTTCTTCTTCAATCTGCAAAGAGGGAATGCATGATTGGAGTTGAGCGCGAAAGTCGGCCTGAGATTTTGACATGTTTGTCTGGTAATGGGGGACGAACGGACACGCCCTGCCAAGCCAGCTTGCGGCCATGGCAATAACGGATTGATCCTCTTCATTGTCTGGATAGGTATTTTCCAGGCGAGTAAACAGGTCATCCATGTGCTTCTCAAACACGTTATTTTTATTGGTATTAGAGTCTAGAAACAACCTGGCACACAATACCAGGACTCCCCAGAGAGACATCTTTATGTCTTTCTGAGAGAGCTGAGGGTTGTCACTGATTCTGTAGACAAGCGATTCAAACGTGGAGCTAACCACGCTCAGCTCAACGAGTTCACCCAGTTTCGCCATGGCCCACAGCAGGTTGGCGATCCCCCAGGCATTAAATTGGTCTTTTTGTACGTCCACCTGGGGCAACAGCGTTACTACGGCCTCGTTGAGCCCTGGTGTTCGCTCTTGTCCGTTGTCCACCAGTTTTGTCATAGCCCACAGCAGGTTAACAATATTCTGAGCAATAAATTGGTCTTTTTTGGCATTCACGTGGGGCAACAGCACGACGACGGTCTCGTTGAACTCTGGAGTCCGCTCCTGGCCGTTGTCCAGCAGTTTCGCCATGGCCCACAGCAGATTGGCAATACCCTGTTGTGTAAAGTTGGCTTTCTGTGCGCTCACGTGGGGCAACAACGAGGCCATGGCCTTGTTGAGCTCAGGTGTCCGCTCCTGCCCGTTGTCCACCAGTTTCGCCATGGCCCACAGCAGGTTGGCGATACCCTGTGGTGTAAAGTTGGCTTTCTTTTCGTTTACACGTGGTAACAGCAGAGCCACGGCCTCGTTAAGCCCTGTTGTTCGCTCCATTCCGTTATCCACCAGTTTCGCCAAGGCCCACAACAGGTTGGCGATTTCCTGTGTTTGAAAGTCAGCTTTCTGTGACTTCACGTTTAGCAACAGCGCGGCCACGGCCTCGTTGAACTCTGGAGTCCGCTCCTGCCCACTGTCCATCAGTTTTGCCATGGCCCACAGCAGGTTGGCGATAGCCCGGGCATGAAACTGTTCTTTATGTGCGTTCACGTGGGGCAACAGCGCGGCCATGGCCTCGTTGAACTCTGGTGTTCGCTCCTGCCCGTTGTCCACCAGTTTTGCCATGGCCCACAGCAGGTTGGTGATACCCTGTGGTTTAAAGTTCGCTTTCTGTGCCTTCACATGGGGCAACAGCGCGTACATGGCCTCGTTGAGTCCTGGTGTCTGTTTCTGCCCGTTGTCCACCAGTTTTGCCATGGCCCACAGCACGTTGGCGATATGCTGAGGCGTAAATTGGTCTTTCTGTGCGTTCACGTGGGGCAACAGCGCATCCACGGCCTCGTTGAGTCCTGGCGTCTGTTTCTGCCCATTGTCCACCAGTTTTGCCATGGCCCACAGCAGGTTGGTGATACCCTGGGCATGAAATTGGCCTTTCTGTGCGTTCACGTGAGGCAACAGGGCGGCCACAGCCTCGTTGAGTTCTGGTGTCTGCTCCTGGCCGTTGTCCACCAGTTTCGCCATGGCCCACAGCAGTTTGGTGATTCCCTGTGGTTCAAAGTTAGCTTTCTGAGCGCTCACTTGCGGCATCAGCGCGGCCACGGACTCTTTGAGCCCCGGTATCCACTCCTGCCCGTTGTCCACCAGTTTCGCCATAGCCCAGAGCAGATTGGGGATAGCCTGAGGAATGCATTGGCCTTCCTGTACGTTCACTCGAGGCAACAGCGCGGCCACGGCCTCTTTGAGCGCTGGTGTTTGCTCCTGGCCGTTGTCCACCAGTTTCGCCATGGCCCACAGCAGGTTGGCGATATGCTGAGAAATAAATTGGTCTTTCTCTGTGTTT
This sequence comes from Endozoicomonas sp. ALB115, assembly GCF_049310245.1. Taxonomy (NCBI): domain Bacteria; kingdom Pseudomonadati; phylum Pseudomonadota; class Gammaproteobacteria; order Oceanospirillales; family Endozoicomonadaceae; genus Endozoicomonas; species Endozoicomonas sp. ALB115. Next base: position 15,697 of record NZ_JBLYZG010000024.1, read on the forward strand.
ATGCAGGGCAACAACCCGGCCACGGCCTCGTTGAGCCCCGGAGTCCGGTCCTGCCCGTTGTCCACCAGTTTTGCCATGGCCCACAGCAGGTTGCTGATTTCCCGTGATCTAAAGTGAGCTTTCTGTGTTTTCACGCAGGGCAACAGGGCGGCCACGGCCTCGTTGAGCGCTGGTGTCTGCTCTTGCCCGTTGTCTACCAGTTTTGCCATGGCCCACAGGAGGCTGGTGATTTCCTGTGGTATAAAGTGAGCTTTCTGTGTTTTCACCCGGGGCAACAGCGCGGCCACAGGCTCTTTCAGCTTTGGTGTCTGCTTTTGCCCGCTGTCCACCAGTTTCGCCATGGCCCACAGCAGGTTGGTGATATCCTGGGCATTCAATTGGTCTTTCTGTGCGTTCACGTGGAGCAACAGCCCGGCCACGGCCTCGTTGAGTTCAGGTGTCTGCTCCTGGCCGTTGTCCACCAGTTTCGCCATGGCCCACAGCAGGTTAGCGATTTCCCGTGGTTTAAAACCAGCTTGCTGTGCGTTCACGCGGGGCAACAGGGCAGCCATGGCCTCATTGAGTTCTGGTGTCTGCACCTGGCCGTTGTCCGTCAGTTTCGCCACGGCCCACAGCAGGTTGGCGATATGCTGAGGAATAAATTGGTCTTTCTGTGCATTCATGTGGGGCAACAGTGCGGCCACTGCCTCTTTGAACTCTGGTATCCGCTCCTGCCCGTGGTCCACCAGCTTCGCCATGGCCCACAGCAGGTTGGCGATTCCCCGGGCATCAATATCCCATGCCGTCGCTTTTTGGTTGCACTTGAATATTATTGCATCCAGCAGTGTCGACAACAGGGCAGCTTGTGCACGCTTAACACGCTGATCCACAGGTTTATGGAGGGTAAAAACACCTGCTGAAGTCAATGAGTGCAGTGTTGTCGTCAGGCTTAGCCAATTCCAGCTCCGCGTTGCGGTGAAATTTTGCAGCAAACGCATCAGCCGACTTTGTTCCGCTCGATTTAACGGTCTTTTAGACGCTGACGTGTATTTTTTAATTGAACTGGCATATAGGCCGTGATCTCTCCCATCATAGCGATGTCCGAAACGATACGATTTACTCACCAGGCCATCCATTATTTCCTGTTGGGTGAGCGCATTAAAATCTTGAGCATGATTTACTGAACGGTGCAGTAGATATTGAGCAGGGCGTGGAGCAGAAGAATGGTAAACTTCATTACGCCCCGGGGCTGTGCGGGGAGGAGGATCCCATTGTCTGACTGTGGCATGCCTGTATCGCCCACGCCTTGAAGAAGCGGCATGGTCATTCGGTTGGTTGTAAGCATTACCTGATCGTGCGCATTGACCGCTGATTCCGGCAGAGCTTCTATTCATAATTATATTTCATTAATTCATGAAAATATAAAAAGAAGACTGCTGTGCGGTTCAGAAGTTCATTTTGCTGAGAGGTTTACCCTGGTTTTTATTTGATCAATACATAATGTCATTGAATCCTGGTTACCAAGCTGGTTAACCGGGATTTCAATGACCTCAAATCCTGCTTTTTGCAACAGTGCGATTTTAAGCAGAGTCGACCCATTCCTGGCTTTGCAATCACCATCCACGTAATGAAAGGGGCCCTGAACCTCAATCACAATGTTGTGATCTGGCAGCAGCAGGTCAACCGGAGGTAAAAAGTTCAGACTCTTTTCTTCTTCAATCTGCAAAGTGGGAAGGCATAATTGGAGTTGCTCACGGAAGAAGGTTTGAGGTTTTGAAATGACGGTCTGGTAACGGGGGAAGAACGGACAAGGTACCCCAAGCCAACTTGCGGCCATGGCAATGATGGATTGATCTTCTTCATTGTCCGGGAAGTCTGTTTTCAGCCGGGTAAACAGTTCATCCAAAGGCTTTTCAAACTCATTATTTTTATTGCCATTGGAGACCAGGGACAGCCTGGCACAGCATACCATTACTCCCCAGAGAGACATCAATATCGCTTGCCTGGAGACCTGGGGGTTGCCACTGATTCGGTAGACGAGGGATTTGAACGTCGATATCACCACGTTCAGCTCAACGAGTTCACCCAGCTTCGCCATGGCCCACAACAGGTTGGCGATATGCTGAGAAGTAAATTGATCTTTCAGTGCGTTCACGAGGGGTAACAGCGCGCCCACGGTATCATTGAACTCTGGCGTCTGCTCCTGTCCTTTGTCCATCAGTTTCGCCATGGCCCACAGCAGGTTGGCGATATGCTGAGGAATAAATTGGTCTTTCTGTGTGTTCACGTGGGGCAACAGTGCCGCCACGGCCTCGTTGAGCTCCGGCGTCTGTTCCTGCCCGTTGTCCACCAGTTTCGCCATTGCCCACAACAGGTTGGCGGTACCCTGTGGTTCAAAGTTAGCTTTCTGTGGGCTAACGTGGGGCAGCAGCGCGGCCACGGCCTCTTTGAGCCCCGGTATCCACTTCAGCCCGTTGTCCAGCAGTTTCGCCATGGCCCACAGCAGGTTGACAATATGCTGAGGAATCAATTGGCCTTTCTGTGCGTTCACACAGGGCAACAGCGCGGTTATAGCCTTGATGAACTCTGTTGTCGGCTCATACCCATTGTCTACCAGTTTGGCCATGGCCCACAGCACGTTGGCGATTTCCTGTGGTTTAAAGTTAACTTTCTGCTCGTTCACGTGGGGCAACAGTGCAACCAGAGCTTCGTTGAGTTCTGGTATCCGGTCCTTCATGTTGTCCACCAGTTTCGCCATGGCCCACAGCAGGTTGGCGATGCCCTGAGGTTTAAAATTGGCTTTCTGTGCGTTCACCTGGTGCAGCAGCCCGGCCATGACCGCGTTGGGCTCTGGTGTCGACTCCCCTTTGTCCATCAGTTTTGCCATGGCCCACAGCAGGTTGGCGATATGCTGAGGAATGAATTGCTCTTTATGAGTGTTCACATGGGGTAACAACGCGGCCGCAGCTTCTTTGAGCCCCGATGTCTGCTCCAGCCCGTTGTCCGCCAGTTTCGCCATGGCCCACAGCACGTTGGCGATTTCTTGTGGTTTAAAGTTGGCTTTATCTGCGTTCACGTGTGCCAGTAGCGCGGCCACGGCCTCTTTGAGCTGTGGTGTCCGCTTCAGCCCGTTGTCCACCAGTTTCGCCATGGCCCACAGCTGGTTGGCAATATGCTGGGGAATAAATCGGTATTTCTGTGCGCTCACATGGGGCAACAGCGCGGTCACGGCCTCGTTGAACTCGGGTGTCCACTTGTGCCCGTTGTCCACCAGTTTTGCCATGCTCCAAATCAGGTTGGCGATTTCCTGACGTTTAAAGTTAGCTTTCTTTATGTCCACCTGGGACAAAAGCGCGGTCACAGCCGCATTGAAATCGGGTGTCCGCTCCTGACCGTTGTCCATCAGTTTCACCATGGCCCACAGCAGGTTGGCGACACCCTGGGCATTAAATTGTTCTTTTTGTGCCTTCACACAGGGCAACAGCGCGGCCACGTCCTTGTTGAGCCCCGGTGTCTGATCCTGGCCGTTGTCCACCAGTTTCGCCACAGCCCACAGCAGGTTGGCGATACCCTGTGGTTTAAAATTTGCTTTCTGTTCTTTCACTTTGTGCAATAGCGCGGCTACGGCCTCTTTGAGTTCTGGTGTCTGCTCCTGCCCATTGCTCACCAGTTTTGCCATGGCCCAAATCAGGTTGGCGATATGCTGGGCATTAAATTGGTCTTTCTGTGCGTTTATATGGGGCAACAGTGTGGCTACGGCTTCGTTTAGCTCAGGTTTCTGTTCCTGCCCGTTGATCACCAGTCTCGCCATGGCCCACAGCAGGTTGACGAGATGTTGAGGAGTACATTGGGCTTTCTGTTTGTTCACGCGGGGCAACAATGCGGTCACGGCATCGTTGAGTTCGGGTGTCCATTCGTGCCCGTTGACCAACAGTTTCGCAATGGCCCACAGCTGGTTGGCGATATCCTGGGCATTAAATTGATCTTTCTTTGCCTTTACGCGGGGCAACAGCGCAGTCACAGCCTTTTTGAGTTCCGGTGTCTGCTTCTGCCCGTTGTCCACCAGTTTCGCCATGGCCCACAGCAGGTTAGTGATTTCCTGTGGTTTAAAGTCAGCTTTCTGTGCGTTCACGCAGGGTAACAGGGCAGCCATGGCCTCTTTGAGTTCTGGTGTCTGCTCCTGGCCGTTCTCCACCAGTTTCGCTAAGGCCCACAGCAGGTTGGCGGTATGCTGAGGTATAAATTGGTCTTTCTGTGCATCCACGTGTGGCAACAGCGCGGCCACGGCCTCCCGGAACTCTGGTGTGTGCTTCTGGCCGTTGTCCACCAGTTTCGCTATGGCCCACAGCAGGTTGGCGATTCCCCGGGCATCAATATCCCATGCTGCAGCTTTGCGGTTGCACTTGAATATTATTGCAGCCAGCAGCGTTGACAATAAGGCAGCTTGTGTCCGCTTAACACGCTGATCCATGGTGTTATCAGGGGTAAAAACACCCGCTGAAGTAAATGAATGAAGTGTTGTCGTCAGGCTTCGCCAATTCCAGCTCCGTGTTACTGTGAAATTTTGCAGAAAACGCATCAGCTGGCTTTGTTCAGCTCGATTTAAAGGTCTTTTAGAAACTAACGTGTAATTTTTAATTGAACTGGCATATTGTCCGTGATCTCTCCCATCATAGCGATCACCGAAACGATTCGATTTACTCAGCAGGCCATCCATTATTGCCTGCCTGGTGAGGGTATTGAAATCTTGAGCAGGGTTTACTGAACGGTACTGTAGATGCTGTGAAGAGCGTGTGAAAGAAGAATGGTCAAATTCATTACGCCCCGGGGCAGTGCGGGGGGGATTATTCCATTGTCTGACGGTGGTATGTCTATATCGCCCACGCCTTGAAGAAGCGGTATGGTCACCCGGTTGGCTGTAACCATTATCTGATCTTGCGTATTGACCACTGATGCCGACAGAGCTTCTGTCCATAATTATATTTCATTAATTCATGGAAATATAAAAAGCAGACTGTGGTTTTGTTCAGAAGTTCATTTTGCTGGAATGTGAAAACGGTTCCTGGGTCGAGAGGAGGGGGTTCCTCGCTTTTTTTTCTTCCTCTTGGCTGGTTTGCCGGTTTGTTCTTTTGACTGTTCTTCGGCGGTTAAGTAACCGTGATCTGAGGGTTGCCTGTCATCAGCAGTAATGCATGCCTCATCTGCCCACCTTTTTGTAATTGATACAGAGCCATCCCCCTGTGGCGGGATCCCTGTCCTGGTTTTTATTTGATCAATGTATGGTTTCATTAAATCCTGATTGTCAAGGCTGTTAACCGGAATTTCAATGACCTCAAATCCTGCTTTTTGCAACAGTGCGATTTTCAGCAGAGTCGAACCATTCCTGGTGTTGAAATCACCACCCACGTAATGAGACGGTCCCTGAACTTCAATCACGATATTGTAATCTGGCAGTAGCAGGTCAACCGGAGGCAATGAGTTCAGACTCTTTTCTTCTTCAATTTTCAGAGATGGGATAGATGATTGGAGTTGATCGCGGAAGTCGGCTTGGGTTTTTGAAATGTTTGTCTGGTAATGGGGGACGACCGGACAGGTTCTGCCAAGCCAACTTGCGGCCATGATCATGATGGATTGATCCTCTTCATTATCTGGTAGGGTCTCTTCCAGGCGCGTCAACAGGTCATCCATGTGCTTTTCAAACACGTTATTTTTATTGGTTTTGGAGTCTAGAGCCAACCTGGCACAGCATACCATGACTCCCCAGAGAGACATCGATATCTCTTCCTTATTAGAAAACTGAAGGTTTTTACTGATTCGATAGACAAGCGATTCGAACGTAGAGGTAGTCAGGTTCAGCTCAACGAGTTCACCCAGCATCGCCATGGCCCACAACAGGTTGGCGATATGCTGAGAAATAAATTGCTTCTTCTTATCGTTAACATCGGATAGCAACGCGGCCACAGCTTCTTTGAGCCCTGGTGTCTGCTCCAGCCCGTTGTCCACCAGTTTCGCAATGGCCCACAGCACGTTGGCGATATGCTGAGGAATAAATTGGTCTATCGGTGTTTTCACGTGGGGTAACAGTGTAGCCACGGCCTTTTTGAGCTCCGGCGTCTGTTCATGCCCGTTGTCCACCAGTTTCGCCATGGCCCACAGCAGGTTGGCGGTACCCTGGGCATTAAATTGGTCTTTCTGTGCATTCACGTGGAGCAACAGTGCGGCCAAAGCTTCTTTGAGCTCTGGAGTTTGCTTCAGCCCTTTGTCCACCAGCTTCGCCATGGCCCACAGCAGGTTGGCGGTACCCTGGGCATTAAATTGGTCTTTCTGTGCATTCACATGGGGCAACAACGCGGCCACAGCTTCTTTGAGCCTTGGTGTCTGCTCCAGCCCGTTGTCCGCCAGTTTCGCCATGGCCCACAGCACGTTAGCGATTTCCTGTGGTTTAAAGTTAGCTTTCTCCGTGTTGATGCATGGCAACAGCGCGGCCATGGCCTCCTTAAACTCTGGTGATCGCTCCTGCCCGTTGTCCACCAGTTTCGCCATGGTACACAGCAGGTTGGCGATACCCTGTGGTTTAAAATTGGCTTTCTGTGCGTTCACCTGGTGCAGCAGCCCGGCAATGACCGCGTTGGGCTCAGGTGTCGACTCCCCTTTGTCCATCAGTTTTGCCAGGGCCCACAGCAGGTTGGCGATATTTTGAGGAATAAATTGCTCCTTCTGAGCGTTCACACGGGGCAACAACGCGGCCAGAGCTCCTTCGAGCCCTGGTGTCTGCTCCAGCCCGTTGTCTGCCAACTTCGCCATGGCCCACAGCACGTTAGTGATTTCCTGTGGGTTAAAGTTAGCGTTCTCCGTGTTGATGCATGGCAACAGCGCGGCCATGGCCTGGTTAAACTCTGGTGTTCGCTCCTGCCCGTTAGCCACCAGTTTCGCCATGGCCCACAGCAGGTTGGCGATATGCTGAGAAATAAATTGGTCTTTCTGTGTGTTCACGTGGGGCAACAGCGCCCCCAGGGCCTTGTTGAACTCTGGTGTCCGCTCCTGCCCGTTGTCCATCAGTTTCGCCATCGCCCACAGCAGGTTGGTGATTTCCTGGGCATTAAATGTTTTTTCTGGTGCCTTCACAAAGGGCAACAGCGCGGCCACGGCCTCTTTGAGTTCTGGTGTCTGTTCCTGGCCGTTCTCCACCAGTTTCGCCATGGCCCACAGCAGGTTGGCGATACCCTGTGGTTTAAAATTTGCTTTCTGTTCTTTCACTTTTGGCAACAGCGCGGCCACGGCCTCTTTGAGTTCTGGTGTCTGTTCCTGGCCGTTCTCCCCCAGTTTCGCCATGGCCCACAGCAGGTTGGCGATACCCTGTGGTTTAAAATTTGCTTTCTGTTCTTTCACTTTTGGCAACAGCGCGGCCACGGCCTCTTTGAGTTCTGGTGTCTGTTCCTGGCCGTTCTCCCCCAGTTTCGCCATGGCCCACAGCAGGTTGGCGATACCCTGTGGTACAAAATTTGCGTTCTGTTCTTTCACTTTTGGCAACAGCGCGGCCACGGCCTCTTTGAGCCCCGGTGTCTGCTTCTGCCCGTTGTCTACCAGTTTTGCCATGGCGCACAGCAGGTTGACGAGATGTTGAGGAGTAAATTGGGCTTTCTGTTTGTCCACGCAAGGCAACAATTTGTTCACGCAAGGCAAAAATTTGTTCACGCAAGGCAACAATGCGGTCACGGCATCGTTGAGTTCGGGTGTCCATTTGTGCCCGTTGACCAATAGTTTCGCGATGGCCCACAGCTGGTTGGCGATATCCTGGGCATTAAATTGATCTTTATTTGCCTTCACGCGGGGCAACAGCGCAGCCATAGCCTTTTTGAGTTCTGGTGTCTTCTGCCCGTTATCCACCAGTTTCGCCATGGCCCACAGCAGGTTAGCGATTTCCTGTCGTTTAAAGTCAGCTTTCGGTGCGTTCACGAGGGGCAAAAGCCCGGCCACGGCCTCATTGAGCACTGGTGTTCGCTTCTGCCCATTGTCCACCAGTTTCGCCATGGCCCACAGCAGGTTGGCAATATGCTGAGGAATAAATGGGTCTTGCTGTGCGTTTATGTGTGGCAACAGTGCGGCCACAGCCTCTTTGAGCGCTGATTTTCGCTCCTGCCCGCTGTCTACCAGTTTTGCCAGGGCCCATAGCAGGTTGGCGACACCCTGGGCACCAATATAGCTGGTATCAGTTTTTTGGTTGCACTTGAATATGATTGCATCAAGTAGTGCTGACAATAAGCGAGCTTGAGTATGCTTAACACGCTCATCCATTGGTTTATGAGGGGTGAAAACACCCGCTGAAGTAAATGAGTGAAGTGTTGTCGTCAGGCTTAACCAATTCCAGCTCCGCGTTGCGGTGAAATTTTGCAGCAAATGCATCAGCTGGCTTTGTTCCGCTCGATTTAACGGTCTTTTAGACGTTGACGTGTATTGTTTAATCGAACTGGCAAATTGACCGTGATTTTTCCCATTATAGCGATGACCGAAACGATCCGATGCTCTCACCAGATCATCCATTATTTCCTGTGTGATGAGGGCATTAAAACCTTGAGCAGGGTTTACTTTACGGCGCTGTAGAGATTGAGAAGGGGGTGTGCCAGAAGAATGGTCAACATTAGGCCCCGGGGCAGTGGGGGGGGATTTATTCGATTGTCTGACGGTGGCATGCCTATGTTGCCCACGCTTTGAAGACGCCGCATGGTTACCTGGTTGGTTGCAACCATTACCTGATCTTGCGTATTGACCACTGATACCAGCAGAGCTTCTGTCCATAACTATATTTCATTAATTCATGAAAATTTAAAAAGCAGACAGCGGTTCTGTTCAAAAGTTCATTTTGCTGAAAAGTTTACTTGAGTCATGATGGGAGAAAGACGATTACGGGCTGTTTGTTTTCTTCCTCTTTGCCGGGTTGGTTTGTTCTTCTGAATGTTCTTCGGCGGTTAAGTCACCGTGATCTGAGGGTTGCCTGTCATTAGCAGTAACGCATGCCGCATCTGCCCACCTTCTTTTAAGTGATACAGAGCCGTGCCCCTGTGGCGGGATGGCTATCCTGATCTTTATTTGATCAATATATGGTTTCATTAAATTGTTGTTCAAAAGCCGGTTAGCCGGGATTTCAATGACCTCAAATCCTGCTTTTTGCAGCAGTGCGATTTTCAGCAGAGTCGAACCATTCCTGGTTTTAAAATCACCACCCACATAATGAGAGGGACCCTGAACTTCAATCACCATGTTGTGATCTGGCAGTAGCAGGTCAACCGGAGGTAATGAGTTCAGACTCTTTTCTTCTTCAATCTGCAAAGAGGGAATGCATGATTGGAGTTGATTGCGGAAGTCGGCTTGAGGTTTTGAAATAGTTGTCCGGTAATGGGGGACGACAGGACAGGCCCTACCAAGCCAACTTGCTGCCATGGCAATAACGGATTGATCCTCTAAGTTATCCGGAGATGTATTTTTCACGCGAGTAAACAAGTCATCCATGTGCTTTTCAAGCCAGTGATTGTTATTGGCGTCTGGTGACAACCTGGCACAGCATACCATTACTCCCCAAAGGGACATCAATATCGTTTGCTGAGAGAGCTGAGGATTTTCACTGATGCGGTCGACAAGCGATTCGAACGTAGAGATAACCACGTTCAGCTCAAGGAGTTCACCCAGTTTCGCCATGGCCCACAGCAGGTTGGCGATTCCCTGGGCTTTAAATTGGTCTTTCTTTGCGTTCACGTGAGGCAACAGAGCAGTCACGGCCTCGTGAAGCCCTGTTGTTCGATCCTGCCCACTATCCATCAGTTTCGCCATTGCCCACAGCAGGTTGGCGATACCCTGTGGTTTAAAGTTACCTTTCTGTGCGTTCACGTGTGGCAAAAGCGCAGCCACGGCCTCTTTAAGCTGTGGTGTCCTATCCTCCCCGTTGTCCAGCAGTTTCGCCATGGCCCACAGAAGGTTAGCGATTCCCAGGGCATTAAATTGGTCTTTATGTGTGTTTACGTGGGGCAACAGGGCGGCCACGGCCTTTTTGGGCTCTGTTGTTAGCTCTTGCCCGTTGTCTACAAGTTTCGCTATGGCCCACAGCAGGTTGGCGATACCCTGTGGTTTAAAGTTTGCTTTCTGTGCGCTCACGTGGGGCAACAGCGCAGCCAACGCCTCGTTGAACTCTGGTGTTCGCTTTTGCTCGTTGTCCACCAGTTTCGCCATGGCCCACAGCAGGTTGGCGATATGCTGAGGAATAAATTGGTCTTTGTTTGCGTTCACGTGGGGCAACAGCGCGGCCACGGCATCATTGAGCCCTGGTGACCACTTCTGCCCGTTGTCCAACAGTTTCGCTATGGCCCACAGCAGGTTGGCGATACCCTGTGGTGTAAAATGAGCTTTCTGTGCGTTCACGTGGTGCAACAACGCGGCCACGGCCTCTTTGAGACCCGGTATCCACTCCTGCCCGTTGTTCACCAGTTTCGCCATGGCCCACAGCAGATTGGCGATACCCTGTGATTCAAAGTGAGCTTTCTGTGCGTTCACTTGGGACAACAGCGCGGCCACGGTCTCGTTGAGTTCTGGAGTCTGCTCGTGCCCGTTGTCCACCAGTTTCGCCATGGCCCACAGCAGGTTGGCGATACCCTGGGCATCAAATTGGTCCTTCTGTGCGTTCACATGGGGCAACAGCGCAGCCACGGCCTCTTTGAGCTCTGGTGCCCGCTCTAGCCCACTGCCCACCAGTTTCGCCATGGCCCACAGCAGGTTGACAATACCCTGTGGTTTAAAGTTAGCTTTCTGTTCATTTACGTGGGGTAACAGCGTAGCCACGGCCTCGTTGAGTTCTGGTGTCTGTTCCTGTCCGTTGTCCACCAGTTTTGCCATGGCCCACAGCAGGTTGGCGATATGCTGAGGAATAAATTGGTTTTTTTTGGGGTTCACGTGGGGCAACAATGCGGCCACAGCCTCTTTGAGCCCTGGTGTCAACTCATGCCTGTTATCCACCAGTTTCGCCATGGCCCACAGCAGGTTGGCAATTTCCTGTGGTTTAAAGTTGGTTTTCTGTGCGTTCACGAGGAGCAACAGTGCGGCCACGGCCTCGTTGAACTCTGGTGTCTGCTCCTGCCCGTTGTTCACCAGTTTCGCCATGGCCCACAGCAGGTTGGTGATTTCCTGTGGTTTAAAGTGAGCTTTCTGTGCGTTCACGAGGGGCAACAGCACGGCTACGGCCCCGTTGAGCCCTGGTGTCTGCTCGTGCCCGTTGTCCACCAGTTTCGCCATGGCCCACAGCAGGTTGGCAATTTCCTGTGGTTTAAAGTGAGCTTTCTGTGCGTTCACGAGGGGCAACAGCACAGCTACGGCCCCGTTGAGCCCTGGTGTCTGTTCGTGCCCGTTGTCCACCAGTTTCGCCATGGCCCACAGCAGGTTGGCAATTTCCTGTGGTTTAAAGTTATCTTTCTGTGCGTTCACGTCGGGCAATAGCCTGGCCAGGGCCTCATTGAGCCCCGGTGTCCGCTCCTGGCCCTTGTCCACCAGTTTCGCCATGGCCCATAGAAGGTTGGCGACACCCTGGGCATTAAATTGGTCTTTCTGTTCGTTCACGAGGGGCAACAGTGCGGCCACAGCCTCGTTGAACCCTGGTGTTCGCTCCTGCCCGCTGTCTACCAGTTTTGCCATGGCCCACAGCAGGTTGGCGACACCCTGGGCATCAATATCCCTGGATTGAGGTTTTTGGTTGCACTTGAATATTATTGCATCAAGTAGCGTTGACAGTAACGCAGCTTGAGTATGCTTAACACGCTCCTCCATGGGGTTATGAGGGGTAAATACACCCGCTGAAGTCAATGAATGAAGTGTTGTCGTCAGGCTTCGCCAATTCCAGCTCCGTGTTACGGAAAAATTTTGCAGTGAACGTATCAGCTGGCTTTGTTCTGCTCGATTTAATGGTCTTTTAGACGCTGACGTGTATTTTTTAATTGAATTGGCATATTGACCGTGATGTCTCCCATCGTAGCGATCACCGAAACGATAAGATTTACTCACCAGGTCATCCATTATTTCCTGTCTGGTGAGAGCATTAAAATCTTGAGCTGGGTTTACTGAACGGTACTGTAGATGTTGAGAAGAGCGTGTGAAAGAAGAATGGTAAAATTCATGACGCACCGGGGCAGTGCGGGAGGGGTTATCCCATTGTTTGACTGTGGCATATATATATCGTCCACGCCGTGAAGAAGCGGCATGGCCACCCGGTCGGTTATAATAATTATCTGATCTTGTGTATTGACCACCGATACCAGCAGAGTTTCTATCCATAACTATATTTCATTAATTCATGAGAATATAAAAAGCAGACTGCTGTTCTGTTCAGAAGTTCATTTTGCTGGAATGTTGATCAATGTAAGCAGTGGGAGAAACTCATCTGCTCCTGATGCCAACCATCCATTATCTTCAAATCATCCGGGGCGAAATTCAGGGGCAACAGGTCTTCAGCTGGTAGAACTTTACTTGAATGTGAAAACGGTTCCTGGGTGGAAGGGAGGGGGGGGGGTTACTGGCTGTTTTTTCTCTTCCTCCTGCCTGGTTTGCCGGTTTGTTCTTCTAACTGTTTTTCGGCGGTCAGGTAACCGTGATCTGAGGGTTGCCTGCCTTTATCAGCAGTAACGTATGCCGCATCTGCCCACGTTCTTTTAAGTGATACAGAGCCATGCCCCTGTGGCGGGATGCCTGTCCTGGACTTTATTTGATCAATGTATGGTTTCATTAAATCCTGATTCCAAAGCCTGTTAACCGGAATTTCAATGACCTCAAATCCTGCTTTTTGCAACAGTGCAATTTTCAGCAGAGTCGAACCCTTCCTGGTTTTGAAATCACCACCCACGTAATGAGAGGGCCCCTGAACTTCAATCACCATGTTGTGATCTGGCAGTAGCAGGTCAACCGGAGGTAATGAATTCAGACTCTTTTCTTCTTCAATTTGCAGAGATGGAATACATGATTGGAGTTGATCGCGGAAGTCGGATTGAGGTTTTGACATGATTATCTGGTAATGGGGGACGAACGGGCATGATCTCCCAAGCCAACTTGCGGCCATGGCAATAACGTATTGTTCCTCTTCATTATTGTCTGGATTGTCTGGGAATGTATTTTCCAGGCGAGTAAACAGATCATCCATGTGCTTTTCAAGCCAGTTATTTTTGTTGGCATCGGAGACCAGATACAATCTGGCACAGCATACCATTACTCCCCAGAGGGACATCAATATCGCTTGCTGAGAGAACTGAGGGTTGCCACTGATTCGGTAGACAAGCGATTTAAACGTGGATGTTACCACGTTCAGCTCAATGAGTTCGCCCAGTTTCGCCATGGCCCATAGCAGGTTAACAGTCTCCTGTGGTATTAAGTTAGCTTTCTGTGCGTTCACACGAGGCAACAGCGCGGCCACGGCCTCGTTGAGCTCTGGTGTCCACTCTTGTCCGTTGTCCACCAGTTTTGCCATGGCCCACAGCAGGTTGGCGATTTCCTGTGGTTTAAAGTGAGCTTTCTGTATGTTCACGTGGGATAGCAGGGCGACCACAGGCTCTTTGAGTTCTGGTGTCCGTTCTTGCCCGTTGTCCAGCAGTTTCGCCATGGCCCACAGCAGGTTGGCGATTTCCTGTGGTTTAAAGTGAGCTTTATGTGCGTTCACGTGGGGCAACAACGCGGCCACGGTCTCTTTGAGTCCTGGTGTCCGCTCCTGCCCGTAGTCCACCAGTTTCGCCATGGCCCACAGCAGGTTGGCAATACCCTGTGGTTTAAAGTTAGCTTTCTTTGCGATCACCTGGGGCAACAGCGTGGCCACAGCCTCTTTGAGCCCTGGTGCCCGCTCCAGCCCGCTGCCCACCAGTTTCGCCATGACCCACAGCAGGTTGGCAATAGCCTGGGCATTAAATTGGTCTTTCTGTGCGTTCACGTTGGGTAACAGCGCGGCCACGGCCTCTTTGAGCCCTGGTGTCCGCTCCTGCCCGTAGTCCACCAGTTTCGCCATGGCCCACAGCAGGTTGGCAATACCCTGTGGTTTAAAGTTAGCTTTCTTTGCGATCACCTGGGGCAACAGCGTGGCCACAGCCTCTTTGAGCCCTGGTGCCCGCTCCAGCCCGCTGCCCACCAGTTTCGCCATGACCCACAGCAGGTTGGCAATAGCCTGGGCATTAAATTGGTCTTTCTGTGCGTTCACGTTGGGTAACAGCGCGGCCACGGCCTCTTTGAGCCCTGGTGTCCGCTCCTGCCCGTAGTCCACCAGTTTCGCCATGGCCCACAGCAGGTTGGCAATATGCTGAGGTATAAATCGGTCTTTCAGTGCGTTCACGCAGGGCAACAGCACGATCACGGTCTCTTTGAGCCCTGCTGTTTGTTCCTGCCCGTTGCCCACCAGTTTTGCCATGGCCCACAGCAGGTTGGTAATACCCTGTGCATTAAATCGGTCTTTATGTGCGTTTACCCGGGACAACAGCGCGGCCACGGCCTCGTTGAACGCTGGTGTCTGTTCCTGCCCGTTGTCCACCAGTTTCGCCATGGCCCACAGCAGGCTGGCGATTTCCTGTGGTTTAAAGTGAGTTTTCTGTGCGTTCACGTCGGGCAATAGCCTGGCCACGGCCTCATTGAGCCCTGGTGTTCGCTCCTGCCCGTTGTCCACCAGTTTCGCCATGGCCCACAGCAGGTTGGCAATATGTTGAGGAATAAATGGGTCTTGCTGTGCGTTCATGTGGGGCAACAGTACGGCCACAGCCTCGTTGAGCCCTGATTTTCGCTCCTGCCCGCTGTCTACCAGTTTCGCCATGGCCCACAGCAGGTTGGCGACACCCTGGGCACCAATATAGCTGGTTTCAGCTTTTTGGTTGCACTTGAATATTATTGCATCAAGCAGTGTTGACAATAAGGCAGCTTGAGTAAACCTAACACGATCATTCAAGGGGCTATGAAGGGTAAAAACACCCGCTGAAGTCAATGAATGAAGTGTGGTTGTCAGGCTTCGCCAATTCCAGCTCCGCGTTGCTGTGAAATTTTGCAGAAAACGCATCAGCTGGCCTTGTTCCGCTCGATTTAACGGTCTTTTAGCAGCTAACGTGTATTTTTTAATTGAACTGGCATATTGACCGTGATCTCTCCCATCATAGCGATCACCGAAACGATAAGATTTACTCAGCAGGCCAGCCATTATTTCCTGTCTGGTGAGGGTATTGAAATCTTGAGCAGGGTTTACTGAACGGTACTGTAGATGTTGTGAAGAGCGTGTGAAAGAAGAATGGTAAAATTCATTACGCCCTGGGGCAGTGCGGGAGGGGGTATCCCATTGTCTGACTGTGGCATATCTATATCGTCCACGTCTTGAAGAAGCGGCATGGCCACCCGGTCGGTTATAATAATTATCTGATCTTGCGTATTGACCACTGATACCAGCAGAGCTTCTATCCATAACTATATTTCATTAATTCATGAGAATATAAAAAGCAGACTGCTGTTCTGTTCAGAAGTTCATTTGGGGCGAAATTCAGTGACAACAGGCCTTCAACGTTGGTAGAACTTTCCTGGAATGTGAAAACGGTTCCTGGGTCGAAGGGAGAGGATTACTGGCTGGTTGTTTTCTTCCTCTTTCCTGGTCTGCCGGTTTGCTCTTTTGAATGTTCTTCGGCGGTTAAGTAACCATGATCTGAGGGTTGCCTGCCTTTATCAGCAGTAACGTATGCCTCATCTGCCCACCTTCTTTTAACTGATACAGAGCCATGACGTTGTGACGAGATGTCTACCCTGGCCTTTATTTGATCAATACATCGTTTCATTGAATTCCGGTTCCAAAGCATGTTAATTGGGATTTCAATGACCTCAAATCCTGCTTTTTGCAACAGTGCGATTTTCAGCAGCGTCGAACCATTCCTGGTTTTGAAATCACCACCCACGTAATGAGAGGGACCCTGAACTTCAATCACCATGTTGTGATCTGGCAGTAGCAGGTCAACCGGAGGCAATGAGTTCAGACTCTTTTCTTCTTCAATCTGCAAAGAGGGAAAGCTTGATTGGAGTTGATCGCGAAAGTCGGATTGACGTTTTGACATGGTAGTCTGGTAATGGGGGACGACCGGGCACGCTCTCCCAAGCCAGCTTGCGGCCATAGCAGTGATGGATTGATCTTCTTCATTGTCTGGGGAGGTGTTTTCCAGACGAGTAAACAGGTCATCCATGTGTTTTTCAAGCCAGTTATTGTTATTGGAGTCTAGAGACAACCTGGCACAGCAAACCATTACTCCCCAGAGAGACATCAATATGTTTTGCTGTGAGAGCTGAGGGGTTTCACTGATTCGGTAAACAAGCGATTCGAACATAGAGGTAACCATGTTCAGCTCAACGAACTCACCCAGTTTCGCCGTGGCCCACAGCAGATTGGCGATTTCCTGTGGTTTAAAGTTAGCTTTCTGTGTGTTCACGTGGCGCAACAGCGCGGCCACGGCCTCGTTAAACTCTGGTGTCCGCTCCTGCCCGCTATCCACCAGTTTCGCCATGGCCCACAGCAGGTTGGCGATAGCCTGTGGTGTAAAGTTATCTTTCTGTGCGTTCACGTGTGGCAACAGCGTGGCCAGGGCCTCTTTAAGCTCTGGTGTCCTATCCTGCCCGTTGTCCAGTAGTTTCGCCATGGCCCACAGCAGGCTGGCGATTTCCTGTGGTTTAAAGTTAGCTTTCTCTGGGTTCACTTGTGGCAACAGCACGGCCACGGCCTCTTTAAGCTGCAGTGTCCGCTCCTGCCCGTTGTCCACCAGTTTCGCCGTGGCCCATAGCAGGTTGGCGATTTCCTGTGGTTTAAAGTTAGCTTTCTGTGTATTCACGTGGGGCAACAGTGCGGCCACGGCCTCTTTGAGCGCTGGTGTCCGCTTCTGCCCGCTGTCAACCAGTTTCGCCATGGCCCAAAGCAGGATGGTGATACCCTGGGCATTAAATTGGTCTTTCTGTTCGTTCACGTGGGGCAACAACGCGGCCACGGCCTCTTTGATCTCTGATGTCCGCTCCTGCCCGTTGTCCACCAGTTTCGCCATGGCCCACAGCAGGTTGGCGAAATGCTGAGGAATAAATTGGTCTTTCTGTGCATTCACGCAGGGCAGCAGCGCGGCCACGGCCTCGTTGAGCCCTGGTGTCCGCTGCTGGCCGTTGTCCACCAATTTCGCCATGGCCCACAGCAGGTTGGTAATACCCTGTGCATCAAATCGGTCTTTATGTGCGTTTACCCGAGACAACAGCGCGGGCACGGCCTCGTTGAACTCTGGTGTTCGCTCCTGCCCATTGTCCACCAGTTTCGCCATGGCCCACAGCAGGTTGGCGATTTCCTGTGGTTTAAAGTGAGCTTTCTGTGCGTTCACGCAGGGCAACAGCGCAACCACACCCTCGTTGAGCTCTGGCGTCTGCTCCTGCCCGTTATCCACCAGTTTTGCCATGGCCCACAGCAGGTTGGTGACACCCTGGGCATTAAATTGTTCTTTCTGTGCGTTCACGTGGGGCAACAGCGCGACCACGGCCTCGTTGAACTCTGGTGTCTG
Organism: Endozoicomonas sp. ALB115; assembly: GCF_049310245.1. Lineage (NCBI taxonomy): Bacteria > Pseudomonadati > Pseudomonadota > Gammaproteobacteria > Oceanospirillales > Endozoicomonadaceae > Endozoicomonas > Endozoicomonas sp. ALB115. The sequence continues at coordinate 33,231 of NZ_JBLYZG010000024.1, forward strand.
CTCCTGCCCGTTGTCCACCAGTTTCGCCATGGCCCACATCAGGTTGGCGATTTCCTGTGGTTTAAAGTGACCTTTCTGTGCGTTCACGTAGGGCAATAGCCTGGCCACGGCCTCATTGAGCCCTGGTGTCCGCTCCTGCCCGTTGTCCACCAGTTTCGCCATGGCCCACATCAGGTTGGCGATTTCCTGTGGTTTAAAGTGACCTTTCTGTGCGTTCACGTAGGGCAATAGCCTGGCCACGGCCTCATTGAGCCCTGGTGTCCGCTCCTGCCCGTTGTCCACCAGTTTCGCCATGGCCCACAGCAGGTTGGCAATATGTTGAGGAATAAATTGGTCCTTCTGTGTGTTCACGTGGGGCAACAGTGCGGCCACAGCCTCGTTGAGCACTGGTTTTCGCTCCTGCCCGCTGTCTACCAGTTTCGCCATGGCCCACAGCAGATTGGCGACACCCTGGGCACCAATATAGCTGGTTTCAGCTTTTTGGTTGCACTTGAATATTATTGCATCAAGCAGTGTTGACAATAAGGCAGCTTGAGTAAACCTAACACGATCATTCAAGGGGCTATGAAGGGTAAAAACACCCGCTGAAGTCAATGAATGAAGTGTGGTTGTCAGGCTTAGCCAATTCCAGCTTCGCGTTGCTGTGAAATTTTGCAGCAATCGCATCAGCTGGCTTTGTTCCGCTCGATTTAACGGTCTTTTAGACGCTGACGTGTATTTTTTAATTGAACTGGCATATAGACCGTGATCTCTCCCATCATAGCGATGACCGAAACGATAAGCTTTACTCACCAGGCTATCCATTATTTCCTGTTTGATGAGAGCATTAAAATCTTGGGCATTGCTTATTGAATGGCACAGTAGATATTGAGAAGAGTGTGTAGCAGAAGAATGGTAAATTTCATTACGCCCCGGGACCGTGCGGGATGGGTTATCCCATTGTCTGACTGTGGCATATCTATATCGTCCACGCCGTGAAGAAGCGGCCTGGTTATCCGGTTGGTTGTCATCATTGCCTGATCTTGCGTATTGACCACTGATACCAGCAGAGCTTCTATCCATAACTATATTTCATTAATTCATGAGAATATAAAAAGCAGACTGCTGTTCTGTTCAGAAGTTCATTTTGCTGGAATGTGAAAACGGTTCCTGGGTCGAAGGGCAGGGATTACTGGCTTTTTGTTTTCTTCCTGTATCCTGGTTTGCCGGTTTGCTCTTCTGAATGTTCTTCGGTGGTTAAGTAACCGTGATCTGAGGGTTGCCCGCCTTTATCAGCAGTAACGTATGCCTCATATGTCCACTCACTTTCAAGTGATACAGAACCATGCTCCTGTGGCGAGATGCCTATCCTGGTCTTTATTTGATCAATGTATGGTTTCATTAAATCCTCATTCCATAACCTGTTAACCGGAATTTCAATGACCTCAAATCCTGCTTTTTGCAACAGTGCGATTTTCAGCAGAGTCGAACCCTTCCTGGTTTTGAAATCACCACCCACGTAATGAAACGGTCCCTGAACTTCAATCACCAGGTTGTGATCTGGCAGGAGCAGGTCAACCGGAGGCAGTGAGTTCAGACTCTTTTCTTCTTCAATCTGCAAAGAGGGAAAGCATGATTGGAGTTGATCGCGGAAGTCGGATTGAGGTCTTGACCTGATAGTCTGGTAATGGGGGACGAACGGGCATGCTCTCCCAAGCCAACTGGCGGCCATGGCAATGATGCGTTGATCCTCTTCATTGTGCAGGAATGTATTTTCCAGACGGGTAAACAGGTCATCCATGTGCCTTTCAAGCCAGTTATTTTTGTTGGCATCAGAGACCAGAGACAATCTGGCACAGCATACCATTAACCCCCAGAGAGACATAAATATGTCTTGCTGAGAGAGCTGAGGATTTTCACTGATTCGGTAGACAAGCGCTTCGAACGTAGAGATAACCACGTTCAGTTCAAGGAGTTCACCCAGTTTCGCCATGGCCCACAGCAGGTTGGCGATTCCCTGTGGTTTAAAGTTAGCTTTCGCTGCGTTCACGTGAGGCAACAGCACAGCCACGGCCTCGTTAAACTCTGGTGTCCGCTCCTGCCCGCTATCCGCCAGTTTCGCAGTGGCCCACAGCAGATTGGCGATTTCCTGTGGTTTAAAGTTAGCTTTCTGTGTGTTCACGTTGCGCAATAGCGTGGCAACGGCCTTGTTAAACTCTGGTGTCCGCTCTTGCCCGCTATCCACCAGTTTCGCCATGGCCCACAGCAGGCTGGCGATTTCTTGTGGTTTAAAGCTATCTTTCTGTACGTTCACGAAGGCCAACAGCCTGGTTACGGCCTTTTTGAGCTGTGGTGTTCGCTCCAGCCCCTTATCAACCAGTTTCGCCATGGCCCAAAGCAGGTTGGCGATTTCCTGTAGTGTAAAGTTACCTTTCTGTGCGTTCACGTGGGGCAACAGCGTGGCCAAGGCCTCTTTGAGCTGTGGTGTCCGCTCCAGACCCTTATAAACCAGTTTCGCCATGGCCCATAGCAGGTTTGTGATTCCCTGGGCATTAAATTGGTCTTTATGTGCGTTTACGTGGGGCAACAGCGCGGCCACGGCCTTGTTGAGCCCTGGTGTCTGCTCGTGCCCGTTGTCCACCAGTTTCGTTATGGCCCACAGCAGGTTGGCGATATGCTGAGGAATAAATTGGTCTTTATGTGCGTTCACTTGGGATAAAAGCGCGGTCACAGTCTCTTTGAGCCCTGGTGTTTGCTCCTGCCCGTTGTCTACCAGTTTTGCCATGGCCCACAGCAGGTTGGTGATACCCTGTGGTGTAAAGTTTGCTTTCTGTGCGCTCACGTGGGGCAACAGCGCAGCCACAGCCTCTTTGAGCCCTGGTGTCAACTCATGCCTGTTATCCACCAGTTTCGCCATGGCCCATAACAGGTTGGCGATTTCCAAGGCATTAAATTGTTCTTTCTGTGCGTTTACGTGGGGTAACAGCGCGGCCACGGCTTTGTTGAGCCCTGGTGTCTGCTCTTGCTCGTTGTCCACCAGTTTCGCCATGGCCCACAGTAGGTTGGCGATATGCTGAGGATTAAATTGGTTTTTTTTTGCGTTCACGTGGGGCAACAGCGCAGCCACCGCCTCGTGGAACTCTGGTGTTCGCTTTTGCCCGTTGTCCACCAGTTTCGCCATGGCCCACAGCAGGTTGGCGATACCCTGTGGTTTAAAGTTTGCTTTCTGTGTGCTCACGTGGGGCAACAGCGCAGCCACTGCCTCGTTGAACTCTGTTGTTCGCTTTTGCCCGTTGTCCACCAGTTTCGCCATGGCCCACAGCAGGGTGGCGATACCCTGTGCTGTAAAGTTAGCTTTCTGTGCGCTCACGTGGGGCAACAGTGCGGCCTCGGCCCCGTTGAGCACCGGTGTTTGCTCCTGCCCGTTGTCCACCAGTTTCGCCATGGCCCACAGCAGGTTGGCGATTTCCTGTGGTTTAAAGTGAGCTTTCTGTGCGTTCACGTGGGGCAACAGCGTGGCTACGGCCTCTTTGAGTTCTGGTGTCTGTTCCTGCCCGTTGTCCACCAGTTTTGCCATGGCCCACAGCAGGTTGGCGATATGCTGAGGAATAAATTGGTTCTTTTTTGCGTTCACGTGGGGCAACAGTGCGGCCACAGCCTCTTTGAGTCCTGGAGTCAATTCATGCCTGTTATCCACCAGTTTCGCCATGGCCCACAGCAGGTTGGTAATGCCCTGGGTGTTAAATTGGTCTTTCTGTGCTTTAACGTGAGGCAATAGCCTGGCCACGGCCTCATTGAGCCCTGGTGTTCGCTCCTGCCCGTTGTCCACCAGTTTCGCCATGGCCCATAGCAGGTTGGCAATATGCTGAGGAATAAATTGGTCTTTCTGTGCGTTCACGTGGGGCAATAGTGCGGCCACAGCCGTGTTGAGCCCTGGTGTTCGCTCCTGCCCGCTGTCTACCAGTTTCGCCATAGCCCACAGCATGTTGGCGATTTCCTGGGCACCAACATAGCTGGCTTCATGTTTTTGGTTGCACTTGAATATTATTGCATCAAGCAGTGTTGACAATAAGGCAACTTGAGTATGCTTAACACGCTCATCTATGGGGCTATGGGTAGTAAAAACACCTGCTGAAGTAAATGAGTGGAGTGTCGTCGTCAGGCTTCGCCAATTCCAGGTCCGCGTTGCTGTGAAATTTTGCAGCAAACGCATCAGCTGGCTTTGTTCCGCTCGATTTAACGGTCGTTTAGCAGCTGACGTGTATTTTTTAATTAAGCTGGCATATTGACCGTGATGTCTCCCATCATAGCGATCACCGAAACGATAAGATTTACTCAGCAGGCCATCCATTATTTCCTGTTTGGTGAGGCTATTGAAATCTTGAGCAGGGTTTACTGAACGGTACTGTAGATGTTGAGAAGAGCGTGTGAAAGAAGAATGGTAAAATTCATTACGCCCCGGGGCAGTGCGGGAGGGGGTATCCCATTGTCTGACTGTGGTATATTTATATCGTCCACGCCTTGAAGAAGCGGTTTGGTCATCCGTTTTTTTGTCATCATTGCCTGATCTTGCGTATTGACCACTGATACCAGCAGAGCATCTATCCATAACTATATTTCATTAATTCATGGAAATATAAAAAGCAGACTGCGGTTCTGTTCAGAAGTTCATTTTGCAGTAATGTGGAAACGGTTCCTGGGTCGAAGGGAGAGGATTACTGGCTGTTTGTTTTCTTCCTCTTGGCTGGTTTACCGTTTTGTTCTTCATGATGTTCTTCGGCGGTTGAGTAACCATGATTTGAGGGTTGCCTGCCTTTATCAGCAGTAATGTATACCGCATCTGCCCAACTTCTTTTAAGTGGTACAGAGCCATGCCCCTGTGGCGGGATCCCTGTCCTGATTTTTATTTGATCAATGTATGGTTTCATTAAATCCTGATGGCAAAGCCTGTTAACCGGAATTTCAATGACCTCAAAACCTGCTTTTTGTAACAGTGCGATTTTCAGTAGAGTCGAACCATTCCTGGTGTTGAAATCACCACCCACGTAATGAGACGGTCCCTGAACTTCAATCACTATGTTGTGATCTGGCAGGAGCAGGTCAACCGGAGGTAATGAATTCAGACTCTTTTCTTCTTCAATCCGCAAAGAGGGAAAGCATGATTGGAGTTGATCGCGAAAGTCGACCTGGGTTTTTGAAATATTTGTCTGGTAATGGGGGACGACTGGACACGTTCTGCCAAGCCAAATGGCGGCCAGGGCAAGGATGGATTGATCATCTTCATTGTTCGGGAATGTATTTTCCAGGCGAGTAAACAGGTCATCCATGTTCTTTTCAAGCACGTTAATGTTATTGGTATTGGAGAACAGAGACAATCTGGCACAGCATACCATGACTCCCCAGAGAGACATCGATATGTCTTGCTGAGAGAGCTGAGGGTTGTCACTGATTCGGTAGACAAGCGATTCGAACGTGGATGTAACCACGTTCAGGTCAACGAGTTCACCCAGTTTCGCCATAGCCCACAGCAGGTTGGCGATGCCTTGGGCATTAAATTGGTCTGTTTGTGCGTTCACGTGTGGCAACAGCGCGGCCACGGCCTCATTGAGTTCTGGTGTCTGCTCCTTCCCGCTGTCCACCAGTTTTGCCATGGCCCAGAGCAGATTGACGATTTCCTGTGGTTTAAAGTTAGCTTTCTGTGGGTTCACGTGGGGCAGCAGCCCGACCAGGGCCTCATTGAACTCCGTTGTCCGCTCCTGCCCGTTGTCCACCAGTTTCGCCATGGCCCACAGCAGGTTGGCAATACCCTGTGGTGTAAAGTTAGCTTTTTGTGCGTTCACGTGGGGTAACAGTGCGGCCACGGCCTCATTGAACTCTGTTGTCCTCTCCTCGCCGTTGTCCACCATTTTCGCCATGGCCCACAGCAGGTTGGTGATACCCTGAGGTTTAAAGTTGGTTTTCTGTGCGTTTACGAGGAGCAACAGTGCGGCCACGGCCTGTTTGAGTTCTGGTGTCTGCTCCTGCCCGTTGTCCACCAGTTTCGCTATGGCCCACAGCAGGTTGGCAATTTCCTGAGGTTTAAAGTTGGTTTTCTGTGCGTTCACGAGGAGCAACAGTGCGGCCACGGCCTCTTTGAGTTCTGGTGCCTGCTCCTGCCCGTTGCCCACCAGTTTCGCCATGGCCCACAGCAGGCTGGCGATTTCCTGTGGTTTAAAGTTGGTTTTTTGTGCGTTCACGAGGAGCAACAGTGCGGCCACGGTCTGTTTGAACCCTGGTGTCTGCTCCTGCCCGTTGTCCAGCAGTTTCGCCATGGCCCACAGCAGGTTGGCGATATGCTGAGGGATAAGTTGATCTTTCTTAGCGTCCAGGTAGGGCAACAGCGCGGCCACGACCTCGTTGAGCCCTGGTGACCGCTCCAGCTCGCTGTCCATCAGTTTCGCCATGGCCCACAGCAGGTTGGTAATATCCTGGGCATTGAATTGGTCTTTCTGCGCCTTCACGTGGGGCAACAACACGGCTACGGCCACTTTAAGTTCTGGTGTCCGCTCCTCCCCTTTGTCCACCAGTTTCGCCATGGCCCACAGCAGGTTGGCGATTTCCTGTGGTGTAAAGTTAGCTTTCTGTGCGTTCACGTGGGGCAACAGCACGACCACGGCCTCGTTGAGCCCTGGTGTCTGCACCAGCCCTTTGTCAACCAGTTTCGCCATGGCCCATAGCAGGTTGGCGATATGCTGAGGAATAAATAGGTTTTTCTGTGCGTTCACGTGGGGCAACAGCCCGGCTACGGCCTCTTTGAGTTCTGGTGTCTGCTCCTGCCCGTTGTCCACCAGTTTTGCCATGGCCCACAGCAGGTTGGCGATTTCCTGTGCTTTAAAGTTAGCTATCTGTGCATTTACGTGGGGCAACAGCGTGGTCACGGCCTCTTTGAGCTCTGGAGTCTGCTCCTGCCTGTTGTCCATCAGTTTCGCCATGGCCCACAGCAGATTGGCGATACCTTGTGGTTTAAAGTTAGCTTTCTGTGCGTTCACGTAGGGCAACAGCACGGCCTCGGCCTCGTTGAGTTCTGGTGTTTGCTCCTGGCCGTTGTCTACCAGTTTCGCCATGGCCCACAGCAGGTTGGCGATTTCCTGTGGTTTAAAGTTAGCTTTCTGTACGTTCACGTGGGGCAACAACGCAACCAGAGCCTCTTTGAGCCCTGGTGTTTGCTCCTGCCCGTTGTCCACAAGTTTCGCCATGGCCCACAGCAGGTTGGCGATTTCCTGTGGTTTAAAGTTATCTTTCTGTACGTTCACGTGGGGCAACAGCGCGACCACGGCCTCATTGAACTCTGTTGTCCGCTCCTGCCCGTTGTCCACCAGTTTCGCCATGGCCCACAGCAGGTTGGCGATACCCTGTGGTCTGAAGTTAGCTTTTTGTGCGTTCAATTGGTTCAACAGCGCGGCCAAGGCCTCTTTGAGTGCTGGTATTTGCTCCTGCCCGTTGTCCACCAGTTTTGCCATGGCCCACAGCAGGTTGGCGATACCCTGTGGGTTAAAGTTAGCTTTCTGTGTGTTAACGTGGGGCAGCAGCGCGGCCACGGCCTGTTTGAGTTCTGGTGTCTGCTCCTGGCCGTTGTCCACCAGTTTCGCCATGGCCCACAGCAGGTTGGCGATACCCTGTGGGTTAAAGTTAGCTTTCTGTGTGTTAACGTGGGGCAGCAGCGCGGCCACGGCCTCGTTGAGCTCTGGCCTCCGCTTCTGCCTGTTGTCCGCCAGTTTAGCCATGGCCCATAGCAGGTTGGCGATTCCCCGTGCATCAATGTCCCTGGCTTGAGGTTTTTGGTTGCAGTTAAATATTATCGCATCAAGTAGCGTTGACAATAAGTTAGCTTGAGTAAGCTTTACACGCTCATCCATGGGGTTATGAGGGGTAAAAACACCTGCTGAAGTCAATGAATGAAGTGTTGTCGTCAGGCTTAGCCAATTCCAGCTCCGTGTTGCTGTGAAATTTTGCAGCAAACGCATCAGCTGGCTTTGTTCAGCTCGATTTAACGGTCTTTTAGCAGTTGACGTGTATTTTTTAATTGAACTGGCATATTGACCGTGAAGTCTCCCATCATAGCGATCACCGAAACGATAAGATTTACTCACCAGATCATCCATTATTTCCTGTTTGGTGAGAGCATTAAAATCTTGAGCAGGGTTTACTGAACGGTACTGTAGATGTTGAGAAGAGGGTGTGAAAGGAGAATGGTAAAATTCATTACGCCCCGGGGCAGTGCGGGAGGGGTTATCCCATTGTCTGACTGTGGCATATCTATACCGTCCACGCCTTGAAGAAGCGGCTTGGTTACCCGGTTGGTTGTAATCATTATCTGATCTTGTGTATTGACCACTGATACCAGCAGAGTTTCTATCCATAACTATATTTCATTAATTCATGAGAATATAAAAAGCAGACTGCTGTTCTGTTCAGAAGTTCATTTTGCTGGAATGTTGATAAATGTAAGCAGTGGGAGGAACTCATCTGCTCCTGATGCCACCCATCCGTTATCTTCAAAACATCCGGGGCGAAATTCAGGGGCAACAGGTCTTCAACGCTGGTAGAACTTTACTTGAATGTGAAAACGGTTCCTGGGGCGAAGGGAGGGGATTGCTGGCTGTTTTTTCTCTTCCTCTTGGCTGGTTTGCCGGTTTGTTCTTTTAAATGTTCTTGGGCAGTTAAGTAGACGTGATCTGAGGGTTGCCTGTCATCAGCAGTAACGTATGAATCATCTGCCCACCTTCTTTTAAGTGATACAGAGCCATGCCCTTGTGGCGGGAAGCCTATCCTGGTCTTTATTTGATCAATGTATGGTTTCATTAAATCCTGACTCAAGAGCATGTTAACCGGAATTTCAATGACCTCAAATCCTGCTTTTTGCAACAGTGCGATTTTCAGCAGCGTCGAACCATTCCTGGTGTTGAAATCACCACCCACGTAATGAGAGGGCCCCTGAACTTCAATCACCATGTTGTGATCTGGCAGGAGCAGGTCAACCGGAGGCAATGAGTTCAGACTCTTTTCTTCTTCAATCTGCAAAGAGGGAAAGCATGATTGGAGTTGATCGCGAAAGTCGGCCTGGATTTTTGAAATGTTTGTCGGGTAATGGGGGACGACTGGACACGCTCTCCCAAGCCAACTGGCGGCCATGGCAATGATGCGTTGATCGTCTTCATTGTCTGAGGATGTATTTTCCAGACGAGTAAACAGCTCATCCATGTGCTTTTCAAGCCAGTTATTGTTATTGGAGTCCAGAGACAATCTGGCACAGCAAACCATGACTCCCCAGAGAGACATCAATAGGTCTTGCTGTAAGAGCTGAGGGTGTTCACTGATTCGGTAAACAAACGATTCGAACATAGAGGTCACCAGGTTCAGCTCAACGAACTCACCCAGTTTCGCGGTGGCCCACAGCAGATTGGCGATTTCCTTTGGTTTAAAGTTAGCTTTCTGTGTGTTCACGTGGCGCAATAGCGCGGCCACGGCCTCGTTGAGCTCTGATGTCCACTCCCCGTTACCCACCAGTTTCGCTATGGCCCACAGCAGGTTGGCGATTTCCTGTGGTTTAAAGTTAGCTTTCTCCGTGTTGACGCATGGCAACAGCGCGGTCATGGCCTCGTTAAACTCTGGTGTTCGCTCCTGCCCGTTGTCCACCAGTTTCGCCATGGCCCACAGCAGGTTGGCGATATGCTGAGGAATAAATTGGTCTTTCTGTGCGTTCACGAAGGGCAACAGCACGGCCACGGCCCCTTTAAGCCCTGGTGTCTGCTCCTGCCCGTTGTCCACCAGTTTCGCCATGGCCCACAGCAGGTTGGCGATATGCTGAGGAATAAATTGGTCTTTAAATGCGTTCACGTGGGGCAACAGCGCGGCGACGGACTCGTTCAGTTCTGGTGTCCGCTCCTGCCCGTTGTCCACCAGTTTCGCCATGGCCCACAGCAGGTTGGCGATAGCCTGTGGTGTAAAGTTATCTTTCTGTGCATTCACGAGTGGCAACAGCGCGGCCACGGTCTCTTTAAGCTTTGGTGTATCCTGCCCGTTGTCCAGTAGTTTCGCCATGGCCCACAGCAGGTTAGCGATTTCCTGTGGTTTGAAGTTAGCTTTCGCTGTGTTCACGAGTGGCAGCAGCGCGGCCACGGCCTCTTTGAGCCCCGGTGTCCGCTCCTGCCCGTTGTCCACCAGTTTCGCCATGGCCCACAGCAGGTTGGCGATAGCCTGTGGTGTAAAGTTATCTTTCTGTGCGTTCACGAAGGGCAACAGCGCGGCCGTGGCCTTGTTGAGCCCTGATGTCTGCTCCAGCCCGTTGTCCACCAGTTTCGCCGTAGCCCATAGCAGGCTGGCGATTTCCTGTGGTTTGAAGTTAGCTGTCTGTGCGTTCACCTGGGGCAACAGTGAGGCCACAGCCTCTTTGAGCCCTGGTGTCTGCTCCTGCCCGTTGTCCACCAGTTTTGCCATGGCCCACAGCAGGTTGGCGATATGCTGAGGAATAAATTGGTTTTTCTTTGCGTTCACCTGGGGCAACAGTGTGGCCACAGCCTCTTTGAGCCCCGGTGTCCACTCCTGCCCGTTGTCCACCAGTTTTGACATGGCCCACAGCAGGTTGGCGATACCCTGTGGTGTAAAGTTTGCTTTCTGTGCGCTCACTTGGGGCAACAGCGCAGCCAACGCCTCGTTGAACTCTGGTGTTCGCTTTTGCCCGTTGTCCACCAGTTTCGCCATGGCCCACAGCAGGTTGGTGATATGCTGAGGAATAAATTGGTCTTTCTGTGCGTTTACGAAGGGCAACAGCACGGCCACGGCCCCTTTAAGCCCCGGTGTCCGTTCCTGCCCGTTGTCTACCAGTTTTGACATGGCCCACAGCAGGTTGGCGATTTCCCGTGGTTTGAAGTGGACTTTCTGCCCGTTCACGTGGTGCACCAGCGCGGCCAGGGCCTCGTTCAGTTCTGGTGTCCGCTCATGCCCCTTGTCCACCAGTTTTGCCATGGCCCACAGCAGGTTGGTGACACCCTGGGCATTAAATTGGTCTTTCTGTGCGTTTACGCGGGTCAACAGCGCGGCCACGGACTCGTTCAGTTCTGGTGTCCGCTCCTGCCCGTTGTCTACCAGTTTCGCCATGGCCCACAGCAGGTTGGCGATATGCTTAGGAATAAATTGGTCTTTCTGTGCGTTCACGAAGGGCAACAGCACGGCCACGGTGCCTTTAAGCCCTGGTGTCTGCTCCTGCCCGTTGTCCACCAGTTTCGCCATGGCCCACAGCAGGTTGGCGATACCCTGTGGTCTGAAGTTAGCTTTCAGTGCGCTCACGTGGGGCAACAGCCCGGCCACAGCCTCGTTGAGTTCTGGTGTCTGTTCCTGCCCGCTGTCCACCAGTTTTGCCATGGCCCACAGCAGGTTGGCGATTTCCCGTGGTTTGAAGTGAACTTTCTGCCCGTTCACGTGGTGCATCAGCGCGGCCAGGGCCTCGTTCAGTTCTGGTGTCCGCTCATGCCCGTTGTCCACCAGTTTCGCCATGGCCCACAGCAGGTTGGTGACACCTTGGGCATTAAATTGGTCTTTCTGTGCGTTTACGCGGGTCAACAGCGCGGCCACGGACTCGTTCAGTTCTGGTGTCCGCTCCTGCCCGTTGTCCACCAGTTTCGCCATGGCCCACAGCAGGTTGGCGATATGCTGAGGAATAAATTGGTCTTTCTGTGCGTTCACGAAGGGCAACAGCACGGCCACGGCCCCTTTAAGCCCTGGTGTCTGCTCCTGCCCGTTGTCCACCAGTTTCGCCATGGCCCACAGCAGGTTGGCAATTTCCTGTGGTTTAAAGTTAGCTTTTTGTGCGTTCACGTCGGGTAATAGCCTGGCCACGGCCTCATTGAGCTCTTGTGTTCGCTCCTGCCCCTTGTCCACCAGTTTTGCCATGGCCCACAGCAGGTTGGCGATACCCTGAGCATTAAATAGGTCTTTCTGTGTGTTCACGTGGAACAACAGCGCGGCCACGGCCTCGTTGAACTCTGGTGTTCGCTTCTGCCCGTTGTCCGCCAGTTTAGCCATGGCCCATAGCAGGTTGGCGACTCCCTGGGCATCAATGTCCCTGACTTGAGGTTTTTGGTTGCAGGTAAATATTATTGCATCCAGTAGCGTTGACAATAAGTTAGCTTGAGTAAGCTTTACACGCTCATCCATGGGGTTATGAAGGGTAAAAACACCCGCTGAAGTCAATGAATGAAGTGTTGTCGTCAGGCTTCGCCAATTCCAACTCCGTGTTGCGGTAAAATTTTGCAGCAAGCGCAGCAGCTGGCTTTGTTCCGCTCGATTTAACGGTCTTTTAGCAGCTGACGTGTATTTTTTAATTGAACTGGCATACAGACCGTGATCTCTCCCATCATAGCGATGACCGAAACGATAAGATTTACTCGCCAGGTCATCCATTATTTCCTGTTTGATGAGCGCATTAAAATCCTGAGCAGGGTTTACTGAGCGGTACTGTAGATGTTGAGAAGAGCGTGTGAAAGAAGAATGGTAAAATTCATTACGCCCGGGGACAGTGCGGGAGGGGTTATCCCATTGCCTGACTGTGGCATATCTATATCGTCCACGCCGTGAAGAAGACGCCTGGCCATTCGGTTGGTTGTCATCATTGCCTGATCTTGCGTATTGACTACTGATACCAGCAGAGCTTCTATCCATAACTGTATTTCATTAATTCATGAGAATATAAAAAGCAGACTGCGGTTCTGTTCAGAAGTTCATTTTGCTGGAATGTTGATCAATGTAAGCAGTGGGAGAAACTCATCTGCTCCTGATGCCAACCATCCGTTATCTTCAACGCATCCGGGACGAAATTCAGGGGTAACAGGTCTTCAACGCTGGTAGAACTTTCCTGGAATGTGAAAACGGTTCCAGGGTCGAAGGGAAGGGATTACTGGCTTTTTTTTCTTCCTCTTGGCTGGTTTGCCGGTTTGTTCTTCGGCGGTTAAGTAACCATGATTTGAGGGTTGCCTGCCTTTATCAGCAGTAATGCGTGCCGCATCTGCCCACCTTCTTTTGAGTGATACAGAGCCATGCCCCTGTGGCGGGATGCCTGTCCTGGTCTTTATTTGATCAATGTATGGTTTCATTAAATCCTGATTCCAAACACTGTTAACCGGAATTTCAATGACCTCAAATCCTGCTTTTTGCAACAGTGCGATTTTCAGCAGAGTCGAACCATTCCTGGTTTTGAAATCACCACCCACGTAATGAGAGGGCCCCTGAACTTCAATCACAATGTTGTGATCCGGCAGTAGCAGGTCAACCGGAGGCAGTGAGTTCAGACTCTTTTCTTCTTCAATCTGCAAAGAGGGAAAGCCTGATTGGAGTTGATCGCGAACCTCGGATTGACGTTTTGACATAGTAGTCTGGTAATGGGGGATGACCGGGCACGCTCTCCCAAGCCAACTGGCGGCCATGGCAATGATGCGTTGATCCTCTTCATTGTCTGAGGATGTATTTACCACACGTGTAAACAGGTCATCCATGTGCTTTTCAAACCAGTTATTGTTATTGGAATCCAGAGACAATCTGGCACAGCAAACCATCACTCCCCAGAGAGAAATCAATATTTCTTGCTGTGAGAGCTGAGGGTTTTCACTGATTCGGTAAACAAGCGATTCAAACATAGAGGTAACCATGTTCAGCTCAACGGACTCACCCAGTTTCGCCGTGGCCCACAGCAGATTGGCGATTTCCTTTGGTTTAAAGTTAGCTTTGTGTGTGTTCACGTGGCGCAACAGCGCGGCCATGGCCTCGTTGAACTCTGATGTCCACTCCCCGTTGTCCACCAGTTTCGCTATGGCCCACACAAGGTTGGCGATATGCTGAGGAATGAACTGATCTTTCTGTGCATTCACGTGAGGCAACAGCGCGGCCAAGGCCTTGTTGAGTTCTGGTATCCACTTCCCGTTGTCCACCCGGTTGTCCACCAGCTTCGCCATGGCCCACAGCAGGTTGGCGATATTCTGGGCATTAAATAGGTCTTTCTGTACGTTCACGTGTTGCAACAGCGCAGCCACGGCCTCGTTAAACTCTGGTGTCCGCTCTTGCCCGCTATCCACCAGTTTCGCCATGGCCCACAGCAGGTTGGCGATATGCAGAGGAATAAATTGGTCTTTCTGTGCGTTCACGAGGGGCAACAGCGCGGCCACGGCCTCTTTGAGCCCTGGTGTCTGCTCCTGCCCGTTGTCCAGTAGTTTCGCCATGGCCCACAGCATGTTGGCGATTTCCTGTGGTTTTAAGTTAGCTTTCTCTGGGTTCACTAACAGCACGGCCACGGCCTCTTTGAGTTGTGGTGTCCACTCCAGCCCGTTGTCCACCAGTTTTGCCATGGCCCATAGCAGGTTGGCGATTTCCTGTGGTTTAAAGTTAGCTTTCTGTGCGTTCACGAAGGGCAACAGCGTGGCCACGGCCTGTTTGAACTGTGGTGTTCGCTCAAGCCCCTTATCAACCAGTTTCGCCGTGGCCCAAAGCAGGTTGGCGATTTCCTGTGCTTTAAAGTGAGCTTTCTGTGCATTCACGAAGGGCAACAGCGTGGCAACGGCCTCTTTGAGCTGTGGTGTCCGCTCCAGCCCCTTATCAACCAGTTTCGCCATGGCCCACAGCAGGTTGGCGATTCCCCGGGCATTAAATTGGTCTTTATGTGTATTTACGTGGGGCAACAGCGCGACCACGGCCTTGTTGAGCCCCGGTGTCTGCTCTTGCCCGTTGTCCACCAGTTTCGCCATGGCCCACAGCAGGTTGGCGATACCCTGTGGTTTAAAGTTTGCTGTCTGTGCGCTCACGTGGGGCAACAGCGCAGCCACCGCATCGTTGCGCTCTGGTGTTCGCTTTTGCCTGTTGTCCACCAGTTTCGCCATGGCCCACAGCAGGTTGGCGATACCCTGTGGTTTAAAGTTAGCCTTCTGTGCGCTCACATGGGGCAACAGAACGGCCTCGGCTCTGCTGAGCATCGGTGTTTGCTCCTGCCCGTTGTCCACCAGTTTCGCCATGGCCCAGAGCAGGTTGGCGATTTCCTGTGGTTTAAAGTTACCTTTCTGTGCGTTCACATCGGCCAATAAGCTGGCCACGGCCTCATTGAGTTCTGGCGTCTGTTCCTGCCCGTTGTCCACCAGTTTCGCCATGGCCCACAGCAGGTTGGCAATATGTTGAGGAATAAATTGGTCCTTCTGTCCGTTCATGTGGGGCAACAGTGCGGCCACAGCCTCGTTGAGCCCTGGTTTTCGTTCCTGCCCGCTGTCTACCAGTTTCGCCATGGCCCACAACAGGTTGGCGACACCCTGGGCACCAATATAGCTGGCTTCAGCTTTTTGGTTGCACTTGAATATTATTGCATCAAGCAGTGTTGACAATAAGGCAACTTGAGTATGCTTTACACGCTCATCTATGGGGTTATGAGGGGTAAAAACACCCGCTGAAGTAAATGAGTGCAGTGTTGTCGTCAGGCTTCGCCAATTCCATTTCCACGTTGCTGTGAAATTTTGCAGCAAATGCATCAGTTGGATTTGTTCCGCTCGATTTAACGGTCTTTTAGTAGCGAACGTGTATTTTTTTATTGAGCTGGCATATTGCCCGTGATTTCTCCCATCATAGTGATCACCGAAACGATAAGATTTACTCACCAGGCCATCCATTATTTCCTGTTTGATGAGCGCATTAAAATCTTGAGCAAGGTTTACCGAACGGCGCTGTAGATTTTGAGGAGGGCATGCACCAGGAGAATGGTAAAATTCATTGTGCCCCAGTGCAGGGCGGGGGGGATTATCCCGATGTCTGACTGTAAACTGTCTATATCGTCCACGCCTTGCAGAAGCGGTATGGTTATCCGGATGGTTGTCATCACTACCTGGTCTTGCGTATTTTCCACTGATACCAGCAGATGTTCTATGCATAATTATATTTCATTAATTCATGGAAATATTAAAAGCAGACTGCGGTTCTGTGCAGAAGTTCATTTTGTTGGATTGTGAAAACGGTTCCTGGTCGAAGGGCTGTCTCTTAGTCAGATCTCTACACCCTTTGTCATCCGGTAAGTGTGGAGACGGTCTTGCAGTTTCGCCCAGCCATCCCAAACAACTAACCATCCGGAAACGCCTGTTCGTTTAGAGTCACCCAAGGTTGGTTCTTCAGCCAAAGCATCAAAAAGAAGTTGGTTATCACCAATTAAAATTCGGTTTTGTGTTGCTCTGACAACAAACCTTTGACTGTGAGTGGTCTTGTACTGGATATATTCATAAACATCGGCTTCACGATCGCAGACACTAACTACCCTGGTCATTTGGGCACCCAGCCTGTGCTCAATGCTTTCAGAGGACTGCTGCCACTTAAAACTTTCTTTTTTCTTCGTAAGGTCGCTGCTTGCGAGTGTTCCGCTTGCCGCGCTCCCCGTCGTCTCTAATCCAGCGTTGCTGATCAATCAGCCCCATTGTTCGCTCAGTATCAGCATCCAGAAGCAACACTGAGTGAGCCCAAATGCCTCTGGCATTGCTATTTTTTGGTTCACTATATCGCCCAGTCTGACCTGATGGAATGTTTGTAGCTGAGAGTGGTACTGTCTTCAATGGCTAACAAGAGTTGTGCATCGTGTACAGCGAGCGCGGTCGCCTGAAATCCGGCTCTGCAATAGCATCCGGTTCTACAGCTTCATTTCCAATAAATCGATAGGCACCTTCAACCACTGCAAGGTTGCTTTCACAAGAGGAGGCTAAAGATGAGCCCGTGTGGGCAGCCAGCTCAGCGGCTACATGAGTTAGTCTTTTTGTACGACGCTTGTCACCTAAGTCTGAGCACTTGAAAGTATGTTCAGCCCATTGCTGAGGAGGTAGTGGTGTAAACATGGTCTTGACCTATCTCAGAAAGGATAAGTCAAGTATAGAAGTTGTGACTAAGAGACAGGTCGAAGGGAGGGGATTACTGGCTGTTTGTTTTCTTCCTCTTTGCAGGTTTGTCGGTTTGCTCTTCTAAATGCTCTTCTGCGTTTAAGTAACCGTGATCTGTGGGTTGCCTGCCTTTATCAGCAATAATGTATGCCGCATCTGTCCACCTTCTTTTAAGTGATACAGAGCCATGCCCCTGTGGCGGGATGCCTATCCTGGCCTTTATTTGATCAATGTATGGTTTCATTAAATCCTGATTCAAAAGCCTGTTAACCGAAATTTCAATCACCTCAAATCCTGCTTTTTGCAACAGTGCGATTTTCAGCAGAGTCGAACCATTCCTGGTTGTGAAATCACCACCCACGTAATGATATGGTCCCTGCACTTCAATCACCATGTTGTGATCTGGCAGTAGCAGGTCAACCGGAGGTAATGAGTTCAAACACTTTTCTTCTTCAATCCGCAAAGAGGGAATGGATGATTGGAGTTGAGCGCGGAAGTCGGCCTGAGGTTTTGAAATGGTTGTCGGGTAATGGGGGACGAACGGACACGTCCTGCGAAGCCAGCTTGCGGCCATGGCAATGATGGATTGATCTTCTTTATTGTCCGGGGAGGTGTTTTCCAGACGAGTAAACAGCTCATCGATGTGCGGTTCAAGCCAGTTATTGTTATTGGAGTCCAGAGACAATCTGGCACAGCAGACCATTACTCCCCAGAGCGACATCAATATGTCTTGCTGTGAGAGCTGAAGATTTTCACTGATTCGGTAAACAAGCGATTCAAACACAGAGGTAGCCACGTTCAGCTCAACGAACTCACCCAGTTTCGCCGTGGCCCACAGCAGGTTGGTGATTTCCCGTGGTTTAAAGTTCGCTTTCTGGGTGTTCACATGGCGCAATAGCACGGTCACGGCCTCGCTGAGCTCTGATGTCCACTCCCCGTTATCCACCAGTTTCGCCATGGCCCACACAAGGTTGGCGATTTCCTGTGGTTTAAAGTTAGCTTGCTCTGTGTTGACGCGTGGCAACAGCGCGGCCACGGCCTCGTTGAGCCCTGATATCAACGCCCCGTTGTCCGCCAGTTTCGCCATGGCCCACAGCAGGTTGGCGATATCCTGGGCATTAAATAGGTTTTTCTGTACATTCACATGTTGCAGCAGCGCGGCCACGGCCCTGTGCAGCTCTAGTGTTTGCTCCAGCCCATTGTCCACCAGTTTCGCCATGGCCCATAGCAGGTTGGCAATATGCTGAGGGTTAAATTGATTTTTCTGTGCATTCACGCCGGTAAACAGTACGGCCAGGGCGGCTTTGAGCTCTGGTGTCTGCTCCTGCCCGTTGTCCACCAGTTTCGCCATGGCCCACAGCAGGTTGGCAATATGCTGAGGAATAAATTGGTTGTTTGGTGCGCTCACTTGGGGCAACAGCGCGGCCACAGTCTCTTTGAGCCCTGGTGTCCGCTCCTGCCCGTTGTCCACCCGTTTCGCCAGGGCCCACAGCAGGTTGGTGATTTCCTGAGGTTTAAAGTTAGCTTTCTGTGCGTTCACGAAGGGCAACAGCGCGGCCACGGCCTTGTTGAGTTCTGGGGTTTGCTCCTGCCCGTTGTCCACCAGTTTTGCCATGGCCCACAGCAGGTTGGCGATATGCTGAGGAATAAATTGGTTTTTTTTTGCGTTCACGAGGGGCAACAGCGCGGCCACGGCCTTGTTAAGTTCTGCTGTCTGTTCCAGCCCGTTGTCCACCAGTTTTGCCACGGCCCACAGCAGGTTGGCGATATGCTGAGGAATAAATTGGTTTTTTTTTTGCGTTCAGGTGGGGCAACAGTTTGGCCACAGCCTCGTTGAGCCCTGGTGTTAACTCATGTCTGTTATCCACCAGTTTCGCCATGGCCCACAGCAGGTTGGCAATGCCCTGGGCATTAAATTGGTTTTTCTGTGCGTTCACGCGGGGCAGTAGCGCAGCCACGGCCTGGTTAAGCTCTGGTGCCAACTGCTGCCCGTTGTCCACCAGTTTCGCCATGGCCCACAGCAGGTTGCTGATGCCCTGGGCATTAAATTGGTCTTTTTGGGTGTTCACAAGGGGCAACAGTGCGGCCACAGCTTTGTTGAGTCCTGGTTTTTGCTCCTGCTCGCTGTCTACCAGTTTTGCCATGACCCACAGCAGGTTGACGACACCCTGGGCATCAATATCCCTGGCTGGAGGTTTTTGGTTGCACTTGAATATGATGGCATCAAGTAGCGTTGACAGTAAGGCCGCTTGAGTACGCTTAACCCGCTCCTCCATGGGCTTATGAGGGGTAAATACACCCGCTGAAGTCAATGAATGCAGTGTTGTCGTCAGGCTTCGCCAATTCCAGCTTCGTGTTACGGAAAAATTTTGCAGTAAAGGTATCAGCTGGCTTTGTTCGTCTCGATTTAATGGTCTTTTAGCAGCTGACGTGTATTTTTTAATTGAACTGGCATATAGGCCGTGATCTCTCCCATCATAGCGATCACCGAAACGATCCGATTTATTCACCCAGCCAATGATTATTTCTTCTTTTATGAGGGCATTAAAATCTTGAGCAAGGTTTACTGAACGGTGCAGTAGATTTTGAGGAGGGCATGCGTCAGGTGAATAGTAAAATTCATTGTGCCCCGGGGCAGGATGGGAAGGATTATTCCGATGTCTGACTGTACACTGTCTATATCGTCCACCCCTTGCAGAAGCGGTATGGTTATCCGGCTGGTTGTCATCATTACCTGATCTTGCGTATTGATCACTGATACCAGCAGAGCATCTATTCATAACTATATTTCATTAATTCATGAGAATATAAAAAGCAGACTGCGGTTCTGTTCAGAAGTTCATTTTGCAGGAATGTGAAAACAGTTTCTGGATCGAAGGGAGGGGATTACTGGCTGTTTTTTTCTTCCTCTTGGCTGGTTTGCGGGTTTGTTCTTGTAAATGTTCTTCGGCGGTTAAGTGACCGTGATCTGAGGGTTGCCTGCCTTTATCAGCAGTAACGTATGGCGCATCTGCCCACCTTCTTTTAAGTGATACAGAGCCATGCCCTTGTGGCGGTATGCCTGTCCTGGTCTTTATTTGATCAATGTATGGTTTCATTAAATCCTGATTCCAAAGCCTGTTAACCGGAATTTCAATGACCTCAAATCCTGCTTTTTGCAACAGTGCGATTTTCAGCAGAGTCGAACCATTCCTGGTGTTGAAATCACCACCCACGTAATGAGAGGGCCCCTGAACTTCAATCACCATGTTGTGATCTGGCAGGAGCAGGTCAACCGGAGGCAGTGAATTCAGACTCTTTTCTTCTTCAATCTGCAAAGAGGGAAAGCATGATTGGAGTTGATCACGGAAGTCGGATTGAGGTTTTGACCTGATAGTCTGGTAATGAGGGACGAACGGGCACGCTCTCCCAAGCCAACTGGCGGCCATGGCAATGATGCGTTGATCCTCTTCATTGTGCAGGAATGTATTTTCCAGACGGGTAAACAGGTCATCCATGTGCTTTTCAAGCCAGTTATTTTTGTTGGCATCAGAGACCAGAGCCAATCTGGCACAACATACCATTAACCCCCAGAGAGACATAAATATGTCTTGCTGAGAGAGCTGAGGGTTGTCACTGATTCGGTAGACAAGCGATTCGAACGTGGATGTAACCACGTTCAGGTCAACGAGTTCACCCAGTTTCGCCATAGCCCACAGCAGGTTGGCGATGCCCTGGTCATTAAATTGGTCTTTTTGTGCGTTCACGTGTGGCAACAGCGCGGCCACGGCCTCATTGAGTTCTGGTGTCTGCTCCTTCCCGCTGTCCACCAGTTTTGCCATGGCCCAGAGCAGATTGACGATTTCCTGTGGTTTAAAGTTAGCTTTCTGTGGGTTCACGTGGGGCAGCAGCCCGACCACGGCCTCATTGAACTCCGTTGTCCGCTCCTGCCCGTTGTCCACCAGTTTCCCCATGGACCACAGCAGGTTGGCAATACCCTGTGGTGTAAAGTTAGCTTTTTGTGCGTTCACGTGGGGTAACAGTGCGGCCACGGCCTCATTGAACTCTGTTGTCCTCTCCTCGCTGTTGTCCACCATTTTCGCCATGGCCCACAGCAGGTTGGTGATACCCTGAGGTTTAAAGTTGGTTTTCTGTGCGTTTACGAGGAGCAACAGTGCGGCCACGGCCTCTTTGAGTTCTGGTGTCTGCTCCCGCCCGTTGTCCACCAGTTTCGCTATGGCCCACAGCAGGTTGGCAATTTCCTGAGGTTTAAAGTTGGTTTTCTGTGCGTTCACGAGGAGCAACAGTGCGGCCACGGTCTGTCTGAACCCTGGTGTTTGCTCCTGCCCATTGTCCACCAGTTTCGCCATGGCCCACAGCAGGTTGGCGATATGCTGAGGAATAAATTGGTCTTTCTGTGCGTTTACGTGGGGCAACAGCGCGGCCACGGCCTCGTTGAGTTCAGGTGTTCGCTCCTGCCCGTTGTCCGCCAGTTTCGCCATGGCCCACAGCAGGTTGGCGATATGCTGAGGAATAAATGGGTCTTTTTGTGCGTTCACGAGGGGCAACAGCGCGGTCACCGCCTTGTTGAGTTCTGGTGTCTGCTCCTGCCCGTTGTCCACCAGGTTTGCCATGGCCCATAGCAGGTTGGCGATACCCTGGGTATTAAGCTGGTCTTTCTGTGCGTTCACGTGGGGCAATAGCGCGGCCACGGCCTCTTTGAGCCCTGGTATGTGCTCCTGCCCGTTGTCCACCATTTTCGCCATGGCCCACAGTAGGTTGACGATAGCCTGAGGAATAAATTGGTCTTTCTTTGCATTCATGAGGGGCAACAGCGCGGCCACGGTCTCGTTGAGTTCTGGTGTTTGCTCCTGCCCGTTGTCCACCAGTTTCGCCATGGCCCATAGCAGGTTGGTGATTCCCTGGGCATTAAGTTGGTCTTTCTGTTCATGCACGAGGGGCAACAGCACGGCCACGGCCCCGTTGAGCCCTGGTGTCTGCTCGTGCCCGTTGTCCACCAGTTTCGCCATGGCCCACAACAGGTTGGCAATTTCCTGTGGTTTAAAGTTGGTTTTCTGTGCGTTCACGGGGAGCAACAGTGCTGTCACGGCCTCTTTGAGTTCTGGTGTCTGCTCCTGCCCTTTGTCCACCAGTTTCGCCATGGCCCACAGCAGGTTGGCGATATGCTGAGGAATAAATTGGTTTTTCTGTGCGTTCACGAGGGGCAAGAGCACGGCCACGGCCCCGTTGAGCCCTGGTGTCTGCTCGTGCCCGTTGTCCACCAGTTTCGCCATGGCCCACAGCAGGTTGGCAATTTCCTGTGGTTTAAAGTTATCTTTCTGTGCGTTCACGTCGGGCAATAGCCTGGCCAGGGCCTCATTGAGCCCCGGTGTCCGCTCCTGGCCCTTGTCCACCAGTTTCGCCATGGCCCACAGCAGGTTGGCAATTTCCTGTGGTTTAAAGTTATCTTTCTGTGCGTTCACGTCGGGCAATAGCCTGGCCAGGGCCTCATTGAGCCCCGGTGTCCGCTCCTGGCCCTTGTCCACCAGTTTCGCCATGGCCCACAGCAGGTTGGCGATTCCCTGTGGTTTAAAGTTAGCTTTCTGTCCATTTACGTGGGGTAACAGCGTAGCCACGGCCTCGTTGAACCTTGGTGTTCGCTCCTGCCCGCTGTCTACCAGTTTTGCCATGGCCCACAGCAGGTTGGCGATTCCCTGAGCATCAATATCCCTGGCTTGAGGTTTTTGGTTGCACTTGAATATTATTGCATCAAGTAGCGTTGACAGTAAGGCCGCTTGAGTACGCTTAACACGCTCCTCCATGGGGTTATGAGGGGTAAATACACCCGCTGAAGTCAATGATTGAAGTGTTGTCGTCAGGCTTCGCCAATTCCAGCTCCGGGTTACGGAAAAATTTTGCAGTAAACGTATCAGCTGGCTTTGTTCGGCTCGATTTAATGGTCTTTTAGACGCTGACGTGTATTTTTTAATTGAACTGGCATATTGACCGTGAAGTCTCCCATCATAGCGATCACCAAAACGATAAGATTTAGTCAGCAGGTCAGCCATTATTTCCTGTCTGGTGAGGGTGTTGAAATCTTGAGCAGAGTTTACTGAACGGTACTGTAGATGTTGTGAAGAGCGTGTGAAAGAAGAATGGTAAAACTCATGACGCCTCGGGGCAGTGCGGGAAGGGGGATCCCATTGTCTGACTGTGGCATGTCCATATCGTCCACGCCGTGAAGAAGCGGCCTGGTCACCCGGTTGGTTGTCATCATTGCCTGATCTTGGGTATTGACATCTGATACCAGCAGAACTTCTATCCATAACTATATTTCATTAATTCATGAGAATATAAGAAGCAGACTGCTGCTCTGTTCAGAAGTTCATTTTGTTGGAATGTTGATAAATGCAGGGAGGGAATTACTGGCTGTTTTTTCTCTTCCTCCTGGCTGGTTTGCCGGTTTGTTCTTGTAACTGTTCTTCGGCGGCTAGGTAACCATGATTTGAGGGTTGCCTGCCTTTATCAGCAGTAACGTATGAATCGTCTGCCCACCTTCTTTTAAGTGATACAGAGCCATGCCCCTGTGGCGGGATGCCTATCCTGGTCTTTATTTGATCAATGTATGGTTTCGTTAAATCCTGATTCCAAAGCCTGTTAACCGGAATTTCAATGACCTCAAATCCTGCTTTTTGCAACAGTGCGATTTTCAGCAGAGTCGAACCCTTGCTGGTGTTGAAATCACCACCCACGTAATGAGACGGTCCCTGAACTTCAATCACCAGGTTGTGATCTGGCAGTAGCAGGTCAACCGGTGGTAATGAATTCAGACTCTTTTCTTCTTCAATCCGTAAAGATGGAATGCATGATTGCAGTTGATTGCGGAAGTGGGATTGACGGTTTGAAACGTTTGCATGGTAATGGGGGACGAACGGACACGGTCTCCCAAGCCAACTTGCGGCCTTCGCAATGGTGTGTTGACCCTCTTCATTGTTCGGGGATGTATTTTCCAGGCGAATAAACAGGTCATCGATGTGCTTTTCAAGCCAGTTATTGTTATTGGAGTCCAGAGACAATCTGGCACAGCAAACCATTACTCCCCAGAGAGACATCAATATGTCTTGCTGTGAGAGCTGAGGGTTTTCAATGATTCGGTAAACAAGCGATTCAAACATAGAGGTAACCACGTTCAGCTCAACGATCTCACCCAGTTTCGCCGTGGCCCACAGCAGATTGGCGATTTCCTGTGGTTTAAAGTTAGCTTTCTCCGGGTTCACTTGTGGCAACAGCACGGCCACGGCATCTTTGAGCTGCGGTGTCTGCTCCTGCCCGTTGTCCACCAGTTTCGCCGTGGCCCATAGCAGGTTGGCGATTTCCTGTGGTTTAAAGGTAGCTTTCTGTCCGTTCACGTGGGGCAACAGCGCAGCCACCGCCTCATTGAGCCCCGGTGTCCGCTTCTGCCCGTTGTCCACCAGTTTCGCCATGGCCCACAGCAGGTTGGCGATACTCTGTGGTGTAAAGTTAGCTTTCTGTGCGCTCACGTGGGGTAACAGCGCGGCCACGCTCTCTTTGAGTTCTGGGGTCCGTTCCTGCCCGTTGTCTACCAGTTTCGCCATGGCCCACAGCAGGTTGGCGATATGCTGAGGAATAAATTGGTTTTTTTTTTGCGTTCACGTGGGGCAACAGTGCGGCTACAGCCTTCTTGAGCCCTGGTGTCAACTCATGCCTTTTATCCACCAGTTTCGCCATGGCCCACAGCAGGTTGGCGACACCCTGGGCATCAATATCCCTGGCTGGAGGTTTTTGGTTGCACTTGAATATGATGGCATCAAATAGCGTTGACAGTAAGGCAGCTTGAGTAAGCTTAACACGCTCATCTATGGGGTTATGGAGGGTAAAAGCACCCGCTGAAGTCAAGGAATGAAGTGTTGTCGTCAGGCTTCGCCAATTCCAGCTTGGCGTTGCTGTGAAATTTTGCAGCAAATGCATCAGCTGGCTTTGTTCCGTTCGATTCAACGGTCTTTTAGCAGCTGACGTGTATTTTTTAATTGAACTGGCATAATTACCGTCAAGTCTCCCATCATAGCGATCACCGAAACGGTAAGATTTACTCATAAGGTCATCCATTATTTCCTGTCTGGTGAGAGCATTAAAATCCTGAGCAGGGTTTACTGAACGGTACTGTAGATGTTGAGAAGAGCGCGTGACAGAAGAATGGTAAAATTCATGACGCACCGAGGCAGTGCGGGAGGGGTTATCCCATTGTCTGACTGTGGCATATCCATATCGTCCATGCCTTGAAGAAGACGCCTGGTCATCCGGTAGGTTGTCATCATTGCCTGATCTTGCGTATTGACCACTGATACCAGCAGAGCTTCTATCCATAACTATATTTCATTAATTTATGAAATTAAAAGCAGACTGCTGTTCTGTTCAGAAGTTCATTTTGTTGGAATATTGATAAATGTAAGCAGTTGGAGAAACGCATCTGCTCCTGTTGCCACCAATCCGTTATCTTCCAAACATCCGGGGCGAAATTCAGGGGGAACAGGTCTTCAACGCTGGTAGAACTTTCCTGGAATGTGAAACGGTTCCTGGGTCGAAGGGAGGGGATTACTGGCTGTTTGTTTTCTTCCTCTTTGCAGGTTTGTCGGTTTGCTCTTCTGAATGTTCTTCGGCGGTTAAGTAACCGTGATCTGAGGGTTGCCTGTTATCAGCAGTAATGTATGTCGCATCTGCCCACCTTCTTTTAAGTGATACAGAGCCATGCCCCTGTGGCGGGATGCCTATCCTGGTCTTTATTTGATCAATACATCGTTTAATTGAACCTTGGTTCCAAAGCATGTTAGCAGGGATTTCAATGACCTCAAATCCTGATTTTCTCAGCAGTGCGATTTTCAGCAGAGTCGAACCATTCCTGGTTTTGAAATCACCACCCACGTAATGAGAGGGCCCCTGAACTTCAATCACCATGTTGTGATCTGGCAGTAGCAGGTCAACCGGAGGCAGTGAGTTATGACTCTTTTCTTCTTCAATCTGCAAAGAGGGAATGCATGATTGGAGCTGATTGCGGAATTCGGCTTGAGGTTTTGACATGATTGTCTGGTAATGGGGGACGAACGGGCATGATCTCCCAAGCCAACTTGCGGCCATGGCAATAACGGATTGTTCCTCTTCATTGTCTGGGAATGTATTTTTCAGGCGAGTAAACAGGTCATTCATGTGTGTTTCAAGCACGTTATTTTTATTGGCATTGGAGAGTAGAGATTGCCTGGCACAACATACCATTACTCCCCAGAGAGACATCGATATCTCTTGCTTTGAGAGCTGAGGTTTTTTACTGATTCGGTAGACAAGGGATTCAACCGCAGATGTAACCACGTTCAGCTCAACAAAGTCACCCAGTTTCGCCATGGCCCACAGCAGGTTGGCAATACCCTGGGCATTGAATTGGTCTATTTGTGCGTTCATGTGGGGCAGCAGCGCTGCCACAGCCTCGTTGAGCCCTGGTGTCCACGTCTGCCCGCTGTCCACCAGTTTCGCCATGGCCCACAGCAGGTTGGCAATACCCTGGGCATTAAATTGGTCTATTTGTGTGTTCACGTGGGGCAGCAGCGCTGCCACAGCCTCGTTGAGCCCTGGTGTCCACGCCTGCCCGCTGTCCACCAGTTTCGCCATGGCCCACAGCAGGTTGGCAATATGCTGAGGAATAAATTGGTCTTTCTGTACGTTCACCTGGGGCAACAGCGCAACCACAGCCTCGTTGAGCCCTGATGTCTGCTCCTGCACGTTGTCCACCAGTTTCGCCATGGCCCACAGCAGGTTGGCGATATGCTGAGGATTAAATTGTTCTTTCTGTGTGTTCACGTGGGGCAACAGCGCGGCCAAGGTCTCTTGGAGCCCTGGTGTCCGCTCCTGCCCGTTGACAACCAGTTTCGCCATGGCCCACAGCAGGTTGGTTATACCCTGGGCATTAAATTGGTCTTTCTGTGCGTTCACGTGGGGCAACAGCGCAGCCACGGCCTCTTTGAACTCTGGTGTCTGCTTCTGCCCATTGTCCGCCAGTTTCGCCATGGCCCACAGCAGGTTGGCGATATGCTGAGGATTAAATTGGTCTTTCTGTGCGTTCACGTGGGGCAACAGCGCAGCCACGGCCTCTTTGAACTCTGGTGTCTGCTCCTGCCCGTTGTCCGCCAGTTTCGCCATGGCCCACAGCAGGTTGACGATATGCTGCGGAATAAATTGGTTTTTCTGTGCGTTCACGTGGGGCAACAGCGCGGCCACGGCCTCTTTGAGCCCTGGTGTCTGCTCCTGTTCGATGTCCATCAGTTTCGCCATGGTCCACAGCAGGTTGGCGATGCCCTGGGCATTAAATTGGTATCTATGTGCGCTCACGCGGGGCAACAGAGCGGCCACAGCCCCTTTGAGCGCTGGTGACCACTCCTGCCCACTGTCCACCAGTTTCGCCATGGCCCACAGCAGGTTGGCGACTTCCTGTGGATTAAAGTTAGCTTTCTGTGCGTTCACGTGGGGCAACAGCGCGGCCACAGGCTTTTTGAACTCTGGTGTCCGGTCCTGCCCGTTGTCTACCAGTTTCGCCATGGCCCACATCAGGTTGGCTATACCCTGGGCATTAAATTGGCATTTCTGTGCGTTCACGAAGGGTAACAGCGTGGCCACTGCCTCTTTAAACTCCGGTGTCCACTCCCCGTTGTTCACCAGTTTCGCCATGGCCCACAGCAGGTTGGCTATAGCCTGGGCATTAAATTGGCATTTCTGTGCGTTCACGAAGGGTAACAGCGTGGCCACTGCCTCTTTAAGCTCCGGTGTCCACTCCCCGTTGTCCGTCAGTTTCGCCATGGCCCACAGCAGGTTGGCGATTTCCTGTGGTTTAAAGTTAGCTTTCTGTGCGTTTACGTGGGGTAACAGCACGGCCACGGCCTCTTTGAGCTCTGGTGTCCGCTCCAGCCCGTTGTCCACCAGTTTCGCCATGGCCCACAGCAGGTTGGTGATTTCCTGTGGTTTAAAGTTAGCTTTCTGTGCGTTCACGTAGGGTAACAGTGCGGTCACGGCCCCTTTGAGCCCTGTTGTCCATTCCTGCCCGTTGTCCACCAGTTTCGCCATGGCCCACAGCAGGTTGGCAATTTCCTGTGGTTTAAAGTTAGCTTTCTGTGCGTTCACGTTGGGCAACAGGCTGGCCACGGCCTCATTGAGCCCCGGTGTCCGCTCCTGGCCCTTGCCCACCAGTTTCGCCATGGCCCACAGCAGGTTGCTAATGCCCTGAGCATTAAATTGGTCTTTCTGAGCGTTCATGTGGGGCAACAGTGCGGCCACAGCCTCGTTGAGCCCTGGTTTTTGCTCCTGCCCGCTGTCTACCAGTTTCGCCATGGCCCACAGCAGGTTGGCGACACCCTGGGCACCAATATAGCTGGTTTCAATTTTTTGGTTGCACTTGAATATTATTGCATCAAGTAGCGTTGACAATAAGGCAACTTGAGTATGCTTAACACGCTCATCTATGGGGGTATGGGGAGTAAAAACACCCGCTGAAGTAAATGAGTGCAGTGTTGTTGTCAGGCTTCGCCAATTCCATTTCCGCGTTGCTGTGAAATTTTGCAGCAAAGGCATCAGCTGGTTTTGTTCCGCTCGATTTAACGGTCTTTTAGCAGCTAACGTGTATCTTTTTATTGAGCTGGCATATTGCCCGTGATTTCTCCCATCATAACGATCACCGAAACGATAAGAGTTACTCAGCAGGCCATCCATTATTTCCTGTCTGGTGAGGCTATTGAAATCTTGAACAGGGTTTACTGAACGGTACTGTAGATGTTGAGAAGAGCGTGTGAAAGAAGAATGGTAAAATTCATTACGTCCCGGGGCATTACGGGAGGGGTTATCCCATTGTCTTACTGTGGCATATCTATATCGTCCACGCCGTGAAGAAGTGGCCTGGCCATCCGGTTGGTTGTAATCATTGCCTGATCTTGCGAATTGACCACTGATACCAGCATAGCTTCTATCCATAACTATATTTCATTAATTCATGAGAATATAAAAAGCAGACTGCTGTTCTGTTCAGAAGTTCATTTGGGGCGAAATTCAGGGACAACAGGTCTTCAACGTTGGTAGAACTTTCCTGGAATGTGAAAACGGTTCCTGGGTCGAAGGGAGAGGATTACTGGCTGGTTGTTTTCTTCCTCTTTCCTGGTCTGCCGGTTTGCTCTTTTGAATGTTCTTCGGCGGTTAAGTAACCATGATCTGAGGGTTGCCTGCCTTTATCAGCAGTAACGTATGCCTCATCTGCCCACCTTCTTTTAAGTGATACAGAGCCATGCCCCTGTGGCGGGAAGCCTATCCTGGTCTTTATTTGATCAATGTATGGTTTCATTAAATCCTGATTGACAAGCATGTTAGCTGGGATTTCAATGACCTCAAATCCTGCTTTTTGCAACAGCGCGATTTTCAGCAGCGTCGAACCCTTCCTGGTGTTGAAATCACCACCCACATAATGAGACGGTCCCTGAACTTCAATCACCATGTTGTGATCTGGCAGTAGCAGGTTAACCGGAGGCAGTGAGTTCAGACTCTTTTCTTCTTCAATCTGCAAAGAGGGAATGCATGATTGGAGTTGATTGCGGAATTCGACTTGAGGTTTTGACATGATTGTCTGGTAATGGGGGACGAACGGGCATGATCTCCCAAGCCAACTTGCGGCCATGGCAATAACGGATTGTTCCTCTTCATTGTCTGGGAATGTATTTTCCAGGCGAGTAAACAGGTCATTCATGTGTGTTTCAAGCACGTTATTTTTATTGGCATTGGAGAGTAGAGATTGCCTGGCACAACATACCATTACTCCCCAGAGAGAGAGCGATATCTCTTGCTTAGGGAGCTGAGGTTTTTTACTGATTCGGTAGACAAGGGATTCAACCGCAGATGTAACCACGTTCAGCTCAACAAAGTCACCCAGTTTCGCCATGGCCCACAGCAGGTTGGCAATACCCTGGGCATTAAATTGGTCTATTTGTGCGTTCACGTGGGGCAGCAGCGCTGCCACAGCCTCGTTGAGCCCTGGTGTCCACTCCTGCCCGCTGTCCACCAGTTTCGCCATGGCCCACAGCAGGTTGGCAATATGCTGAGGAATAAATTGGTCTTTCTGTACGTTCACCTGGGGCAACAGCGCGACCACAGCCTCGTTGAGCCCTGATGTCTGCTCCTGCACGTTGTCCACCAGTTTCGCCGTGGTCCATAGCAGGTTGGCGATTTCCTGTGGTTTAAAGTTAGCTTTCTGTGCGTTCACGTCGGGCAATAGGCTGGCCACGGCCTCATTGAGCCCCGGTGTCCGCTTCTGCCCGTTGTCCAGCAGTTTGGCCATGGCCCACAGCAGGTTGGCGATACCCTGTGGTGTAAAGTTAGCTTTCTGTGCGCTCACTTGGGGCAACAGTGCGGCCACGGCCTCGTTGAGTTCTGGTGTTTTCTCCTGCCCGTTGTCCACCAGTTTCGCCATGGCCCACAGCAGGTTGGCGATGTGCTGAGGAATAAATTGGTTTTTTTTTGCGTTCACGTGGGGCAACAGCGCGGCCACGGCCTCGTTGAGTTCTGGTGTTTGTTCCTGTCCGTTGTCCACCAGTTTTGCCATTGCCCACAGCAGGTTGGCGATATGCTGAGGAATAAATTGGTTTTTTTTTGCGTTCACGTGGGGCAACAGTGTGGCCATAGCCTCTTTGAGCCCTGGTGTTCGCTCCTGCCCCTTGTCCACCAGTTTTGCCATGGCCCACAGCAGGTTGGCGATACCCTGTGGTGTAAAGTTTGCTTTTTGTGCGCTCACGTGGGACAACAGCGCAGCCACCGCCTCGTTGAGCTCTGGTGTTCGCTTTTGCCTGTTGTCCACCAGTTTCGCCATAGCCCACAGCAGGTTGGCGATTTCCTGTGGTTTAAAGTTAGCTTTCTGTGCGTTCACGTGGGGCAGCAACGCGGCCACGGCCATGTTGAGCCCTGGTGTCAATTCATGCCTGTTATCCACCAGTTTCGCCATGGCCCACAGCAGGTTGGTAATGCCTTGGCTATTGAATTGGTCTTTCTGCGCGTTCACGAGGAGCAACAGCGCGGCCACGGCCTCGTTGAGATCTGGTGTTTGCTCCAGCCCGTTGTCCACCAGTTTTGCCATGCTCCATAGCAGGTTGGTAATGTCCTGGGCATTAAATTGGTTTTTCTTTGCGTTCACGAGGGGCAACAGCACGGCCACAGTCCCTTTGAGCCTTGGTGTCTGCTTACGCCCATTGTCCACCAGTTTCGCCATGGCCCACAGCAGGTTGGCGATTTCCTGTGGTTTAAAGTGAGCTTTTTGTATGTTTACGTGAGGCAACAGCGCTGCCACGGTCTCTTTGAGTTCTGGGGTCCGTTCCTGCCCGTTGTCTACCAGTTTCGCCATGGCCCACAGCAGGTTGGTGATTTCCTGTGGTTTAAAGTGAGCTTTCTGTGCGTTCACGTTGGGCAATAGGCTGGCCGAGGCCTCGTTAAACTCTGGTGTTCGCTCCTGCCCGTTGTCCACCAGTTTCGCCATGGCCCACATCAGGTTGGCAATATGCTGAGGAATAAATTGGTCTTTTTGTGCGTTCATGTGGGGCAACAGTGCGGCCACAGCCTCTTTGAGCCCTGGTGTTCGCTCCTGCCCGCTGTCTACCAGTTTTGCCATGGCCCACAGCAGGTTGGAGACACCCTGGGCATCAATATCCCTGGCTGGAGGTTTTTGGTTGCACTTGAATATGATTGCATCAAGTAGCGTTGACAGTAAGGCAGCTTGAGTGCGCTTAACACGCTCATCTATGGGGTTATGGGAGGTAAAAACACCCGCTGAAGTAAATGAGTGCAGTGTTGTCGTCAGGCTTCGCCAATTCCAGCTCCGTGTTACGGAAAAACTTTGCAGTAAACGTATCAGCTGGCTTTGCTCGGCTTGATTTAATGGTCTTTTAGCAGCTGACGTGTATTTTTTAATTGAATTGGCATATAGGCCGTGATCTTTCCCATCATAGTGATCACCGAAACAGTAAGATTTACTCAGCAGGCCAGCCATTATTTCCTGTCTGGTGAGGGTATTGAAATCTTGAGCAGGGTTTACTGAACGGTACTGTAGATGTTGTGAAGAGCGTGTGAAAGAAGAATGGTAAAATTCATTACGCCCCGGGGCAGTGCGGGAGGGGGTATGCCATTGTCTGATTGTGGCATATCTATATCGTCCACGCCGTGAAGAAGTGGCCTGGTCATCCGGTTGGTTGTCATCATTGCCTGATCTTGCGTATTGACCACTGATACCAGCAGAGCTTCTATCCATAACTATATTTCATTAATTCATGAGAATATAAAAAGCAGACTGCTGTTCTGTTCAGAAGTTCATTTTGTTGGAATGTTGATAAATGTAAGCAGTTGGAGAAAGCATCTGCTCCTGATGCCAACCATCCGTTATCTTCAAATCATCAGGGCGAAATTCAGGGGCAACAGGTCTTCAACTCTGGTAGAACTTTCCTGGAATATGAAAACGGTTCCTGGGGCGAAGGGAGGGAATTACTGGTTGTTTTTTCTCTTTCTCTTGGCTGGTTTGCCGGTTTGTTCTTCTAACTGTTTTTCGGCAGTTAAGTCACCGTGATCTGTGAGTTGCCTGCCTTTATCAGCAGTAACGTATGCCGCATCTGCCCACCTTCTTTTAAGTGATACAGAGCCATGCCCCTGTAGCGGGATCCCTGTCCTGGTCTTTATTTGATCAATGTATGGTTTCATTAAATCCTGATTGCCAAGCCTGTAAACCGGAATTTCAATGACCTCAAATCCTGCTTTTTGCAACAGTGCGATTTTCAGCAGAGTCGAACCCTTCCTGGTGTTGAAATCACCACCCACGTAATGAGAGGGCCCCTGAACTTCAATCACCAGGTTGTGATCTGGCAGTAGCAGGTCAACCGGAGGTAATGAATTCAGACTCTTTTCTTCTTCAATCCGCAAAGATGGAATGCATGATTGGAGTAGATGGCGAACCTCGGATTGACGTTTTGACCTGGTAGTCGGGTAATGGGGGACGAC
This sequence comes from Endozoicomonas sp. ALB115, assembly GCF_049310245.1. Classification (NCBI taxonomy): domain Bacteria; kingdom Pseudomonadati; phylum Pseudomonadota; class Gammaproteobacteria; order Oceanospirillales; family Endozoicomonadaceae; genus Endozoicomonas; species Endozoicomonas sp. ALB115. The sequence goes on from NZ_JBLYZG010000024.1 coordinate 66,179, forward strand.
CGGGCACGCTCTCCCAAGCCAACTGGCGGCCATGGTAATGATGCGTTGATCCTCTTCATTGTGCAGGAATGTATTTTCCAGACGGGTAAACAGGTCATCCATGTGCTTTTCAAGCCAGTTATTGTTTTTAGAGTTCAGAGACAATCTGGCACAGCAAACCATCACTCCCCAGAGAGAAATCAATAGGTCTTGCTGTGAGAGCTGAGGGTTTTCACTGATTCGGTAAACAAGCGATGCAAACGTAGAGGTCACCACGTTCAGCTCAACGAACTCACCCAGTTTCGCCGGGGCCCACAGCAGATTGGCGATTTCCTTTGGCTTAAAGTTAGCTTTTTGTGTGTTCACGTGGCGCAATAGTGCGGCCACGGCCTCGTTGAGCGTCGATGTCCACTCCCCGCTGTCCACCAGTTTCGCCATGGCCCACAGCAGGTTGGCGATTTCCTGTGGTTTAAAGTTAGCTTTCTCTTTGTTGACCTGTGGCAACAGCGCGGCTATGGCCTCGTTAAACTCTGGTGTTCGCTCCTGCCCGTTGTCCACCAGCTTCGCCATGGCCCACAGCAGGATGGCGATTTCCTGGGCATTAAATTGGTGCTTCCCCGCGTTCAGGTGAGGCAACAGCGCAGCCACGGCTTCGTTAAAGTCTGATGTCCGCTCCTGCCCGCTATTCACCAGTTTCGCCATGGCACACAGCAGGTTGGCGATACCCTGTGGTTTAAAGTTATCTTTCTGTGCGTTCACTTGTGGCAACAGTGCGGCCACGGCCTCTGTAAGCTCTGGAGTCCTATCCTGCCCGTTGTCCAGCAATTTCGCTATCGCCCACAGCAGGTTGGCGATATGCGGAGGAGTAAATTGGTCTTTATGTGCGTTTACGTAGGGCAACAGCGCGGCCACGGCCTTGTTGAGCCCTGGTGTTCGCTCTTGCCCCTTGCTCACCAGTTTTGCCATGGCCCACAGCAGGTAGGCGATATGCTGAGGAATAAATTGGTGTTTTTTTGCGTTCACGTCGGGCAACAGTGTGGCCACAGCCTCTTTGAGCACTGGTGTTCGCTCCTGCCCCTTGTCCACCAGTTTTGCCATGGCCCACAGCAGGTTGGCGATATCCTGTGGTTTAAAGTTACCTTTCTGTGCGTTCACGTGAGGCAATAGAGCGGCCACCGCCTCGTTGAGCTCTGGTGTTCGCTTTTGCCTGTTGTCCACCAGTTTCGCCATAGCCCACAGCAGGTTGGCGATTTCCTGTCGTTTAAAGTTAGCTTTCTGTGCGTTCACGTGGGGCAGCAACGTGGCCACGGCCTTGTTGAGCCCTGGTGTGCGCTCCTGCCCGTGGTCCACCAGTTTTGCCAAGGCCCACAGCAGGTTGGCGATATGCTGAGGAATAAATTGGTTTTTTTTTGCGTTCACGTGGGGCAACAGCGCGGCCACGGCCTTGTTGAGCCCTGGTGTGCGCTCCTGCCCGTGGTCCTCCAGTTTCGCCATGGCCCACAGCAGGTTGGCAATGCCCTGGCTATTAAATTGGTCTTTCTGTGCTTTCACGTGGGGCAACAGCGCGGCCACGGCCTTGTTGAGATCTGGTGTCTGTTCGTACCCGTTGTCCACCAGTTTTGCCATGGCCCACAGCAGGTTGGCAATGCCCTGGGCATTAAATTGGTCTTTCTGTGCGTTCACGAGGGGCAACAGCGTGGCTACGGCCCCTTTGAACCCTGGTGTCTGCTTTGGCCCGTTGTCCACCAGTTTCGCCATGGCCCACAGCAGGTTGGCGATATGTTGAGGAATAAATTGGTCTTTCTGTGCGTTCACGAGGGGCAACAAGGATGCCATGGCCTCGTTGAACTCTGGTATTCGCTTCTGTCCATTGTTCACCAGTTTCGCCATGGCCCACAGCAGGTTGGCGATTTCCTGTGGATTAAAGTTAGCTTTATGTGCGTCCACATCGGCCATTAACCTGGCCACGGCCTCATTGAGTTCTGGCGTCTGTTCCTGCCCGTTGTCCACCAGTTTCGCCATGGCCCACAGCAGGTTGGCAATATGCTGTGGAATAAATTGGTCTTTCTGTGCGTTCATGTGGGGCAACAGTGCGGCCACAGCCTCGTTGAGCCCTGGTGTTCGCTCCAGCCCTCTGTCTGCCAGTTTCGCCATGGCCCACAGCAGGTTGGCGATTCCCTGGGCATCAATATCACTGGCTTCAGGTTTTTGGTTGCACTTGAATATTATTGCATCAAGTAGCGTTGTCATTAAGGCAGCTTGAGTACGCTTAACACGCCCATCCATGGGGTTATGAGGGGTAAAAACACCCGCTGAAGTCAATGAATGAAATGTTGTCGTCAGGCTTCGCCAATTCCAGCTCCGTGTTGCGGTAAAATTTTCCAGCAAACGCATCAGCTGGCTTTGTTCCGCTCGATTCAACGGTCTTTTAGCAGCTAACGTGTATTTTTTAATTAAGCTGGCATATTGACCGTGATGTCTCCCACTATAGCGATCACCAAAACGATAAGATTTATTCACCAGGCGATCCATTATTTTATGTCTGGTGAGAGCATTAAAATCCTGAGCAGGGTTTACTGAACGGTACTTTAGATGTTGAGAAGAGCGTTTGAAAGAAGAATGGTAAAACTCATGACGCACCGGGGCAGTGCGGGAGGGGGGATCCCATTGTCTGACTGTGGCATATCCATATCGTCCACGCCGTGAAGAAGCGGCCTGGTCATCCGGTTGGTTGTCATCATTGCCTGATCTTGCGTATTGACCACTGATACCAGCAGAGCTTCTATCCATAACTATATTTCATTAATTCATGAGAATATAAAAAGCAGACTGCTGTTCTGTTCAGAAGTTCATTTTGTTGGAATGTTGATAAATGTAAGCCGTTGGAGAAACGCATCTGCTCTTGATGCCAACCATTCGTTATCTTCAAATCATCCGGGTGAAATTCAGGGGCAACAGGTCTTCAACGCTGGTAGAACTTTACTTGAATGTGAAAATGGTGCTTGAGTCATGACGGTAGGGAAGAGCTTACTGGCTGTATTTTTTCTTTCTACCTGGTTTGCCTGTTTGCTCCCCTGAATGTTCTTCGGCAGTCAAGTAACCATGATCTGAGGGTTGCCTGCCGTTATCAGCAGTAACGTATGCCGAATCTGGCCACCTTCTTTTAAGTGATACAGAGCCATGACCCAGTGGCGGGAAGCCTATCCTGGTCTTGATTTGATCAATGTATGGTTTCATTAAATCCTGATTCAAAAGCCTGTTAACCGGAATTTCAATGACCTCAAATCCTGCTTTTTGCAACAGTGCGATTTTCAGCAGAGTCGAACCATTCCTGGTTTTGAAATCACCACCCACGAAATGAGAGGGCCCCTGAACTTCAATCACCATGTTGTGATCTGGCAGTAGCAGGTCAACCGGAGGCAGTGAATTCAGACTCTTTTCTTCTTCAATCTGCAAAGAGGGAAAGCATGATTGGAGTTGATCGCGAACCTCGGATTGACGTTTTGACCTGATAGTCTGGTAATGGGGGACGACCGGACACGCTCTGCCAAGCCAACTTGCCGCCTGGGCAATGGTGCGTTGATCCTCTTCATTGTGCAGGAATGTTTTTTCCAGACGAGTAAACAGGTCATCCATGGGCTTTTCAAACACGTGTTTTTTATTGGCATTGGCGACCAGAGACAGCCTGGCACAGCATACCATTACTCCCCAAAGGGACATCAATATCGCTTGCTGAGAGAACTGAGGGTTGCCATTGATTCCCTCGACAAGCGATTTGAACGTGGTGGTTACCAAGTCCAGCTCAATGAGTTCGCCCAGTTTCGCCATGGCCCACAGCAGGCTGGCGATATGCTGAGGATTAAATTGATCTTTCTGTGCACTTACGTGGGGTAACAGCGTGGCCACGGCTTCGTTGAGTTCTGGTGTCCGCTCCTGCCCATTGTCCATCAGTTTCGCTATGGCCCACAGCAGGCTGGCAATATGCTGAGGAATAAATTGGTTTTTTTGTGCGCTCACTTGAGGTAACAGTGTGGCCATGGCCTCTTTGAGACCCGGTGTCCACTCCTGCCCGTTGTCCACCAGTTTCGCCATGGCCCACAGCAGGTTAGCGATTTCCTGTGGTGTAAAGTTAGCTTTCTGTGTGTTCGTGTAGGGCAACAGCGCGGCCACGGCCTCATTGAACTCTGGCGTTCGTTCCTGCCCGTTGTCCACCAGTTTTGCCATGGCCCACAGCAGGTTAGCGATTTCCTGTGGTTTAAAGTGAGCTTTCTGTGTGTTCGCGTAGGGCAACAGCGCGGCCACGGCCTCATTGAACTCTGGCGTCCGTCCCTGCCCGTTGTCCACCAGTTTTGCCATGGCCCACAGCAGGTTAGCGATTTCCTGTGGTTTAAAGTGAGCTTTCTGTGCGTTCACGTGTCGCAACAGTGTGGCCATGGCCTCGTTGAGTTCTGGTGTCTGTTCCTGCCCGTTGTCCACCAGTTTCGCCATGGCCCACAGCAGGTTGGCGATTTCCTGTGGTTTAAAGTGAGCTTTCTGTGCGTTCACGCGGGGCAACAGCGCGGCCACGGCCCCGTCGAGCTCTGATGTCTGTTCTTGCCCGTTGTCCACCAGTTTTGCCATGGCCCACAGCAGGTTGGCGATATGCTGAGGAATAAATTGGTTTTTTTTTGCGTTCACGTGGGGCAACAGTGCGGCCAAAGCCTCTTTGAGCCCTGGTGTCAACTCATGCCTGTTATCCACCAGTTTCGCCATGGCCCACAGCAGGTTGGTAATTTCCTGTGGTTTAAAATTAGCTTTCTGTGCTTTCACATGCGGCAACAGCGTGGTCACGGCCTCCTTGAACACTGGTGTCTGCTCCTGCCCGTTGTTCACCAGTTTTGCCATGGCCCACAGCAGGTTGGCGATTTCCTGTGGTATAAAGTGAGCTTTCTGTGCGTTCACGTTGGTCAATAGGCTGGCCACGGCCTCATTGAACCCCGGTGTCCGCTCCTGCCCGTTGTCCACCAGTTTCGCCATGGCCCATAGCAGGTTGGCAATATGCTGAGGAATAAATTGGTCTTTCTGTGCGTTCATGTGGGGCAACAGTGCGGCCACAGCCTCGTTGAGCCCCAGTGTTCGCTCCGGCCCGCTGTCTGCCAGTTTCGCCATGGCCCACAGCAGGTTGGCGATTCCCTGGGCATCAATATCCCTGGCTTCAGGTTTTTGGTTGCACTTGAATATTATTGCATCAAGTAGCGTTGTCATTAAGGCAGCTTGAGTGCGCTTAACACGCTCATCTATGGGGTTATGGGGGGTAAAAACACCCGCTGAAGTCAATGAATGAAATGTTGTCGTCAGGCTTCGCCAATTCCAGCTCCGTGTTGCGGTAAAATTTTCCAGCAAACGCATCAGCTGGCTTTGTTCTGCTCGATTCAACGGTCTTTTAGCAGCTGACGTGTATTTTTTAATTGAACTGGCATATTGACCGTGAAGTCTCCCATCATAGCGATCACCAAAACGATAAGATTTCTTCACCAGGCCATCCATTATCTTCTGTCTGGTGAGAGCATTAAAATTTTGAGCAGGGTTTACTGAACGGTACTGTAGATGTTGAGAAGAGCGTGTGGAGGAAGAATGGTAAAATTCATGACGCCCCGGGGCAGTGCGGGAGGGGGTATCCCATTGTCTGACTGTGGCATATCTATATCGTCCACGCCGTGAAGAAGACGCCTGGTCATCCGGTTGGTTGTCATCATTGCCTGATCTTGCGTATTGACCACTGATACCAGCAGAGCTTCTATCCATAACTATATTTCATTAATTCATGAGAATATAAGAAGCAGACTGCTGTTCTGTTCAGAAGTTCATTTTGTTGGAATGTTGATAAATGTAAGCTGTTGGAGAAACGCATCTGCTCCTGATGCCAACCATCCGTTATCTTCAAATCATCCGGGGCGAAATTCAGGGGCAACAGGTCTTCAACGCTGGTAGAACTTTACTTGAATGTGAAAACGTCTCCTGGGTCGAAGGGAGGGGGTTACTGGCTGTTTGTTTTCTTCCTATTTCCTGGTTTGCCGGTTTGCTCTTCTGAATGTTCTTCGGCGGTTAAGTAACCGTGATCTGAGGGTTGCCTGCCTTTATCAGCAGGAACGTATGCCTCATCTGCCCACTCTTTTTTAAGTGACACAGAACCATGCTCCTGTGGCGGGATGCCTATCCTGGTCTTTACTTGATCAATGTATGGTTTCATTAAATCCTGATTGCAAACCCTGTTAACCGGAATTTCAATGACCTCAAATCCTGCTTTTTGCAACAGTGCGATTTTCAGCAGAGTCGAACCATTCCTGGTTTTGAAATCACC
>NZ_JBLYZG010000025.1:0-72288 GCF_049310245.1 Endozoicomonas sp. ALB115
AAGGATTGCGTCCCCTTCGTCTAGTGGCCTAGGACACCGCCCTTTCACGGCGGTAACAGGGGTTCGAGTCCCCTAGGGGACGCCACTTATTCTCTGACCAGAGAGCAGGAATTGAAGAATCCTTAATATCTTCACTGCGGGAATAGCTCAGTTGGTAGAGCGCAACCTTGCCAAGGTTGAGGTCGCACTTTCTTGTGACAAGATCGAACCTCGTTTCCCGCTCCAAATCTAGAGTTCAAGTGGCTTGATGTTGCTTGGATCAGAAGGATTGCGTCCCCTTCGTCTAGTGGCCTAGGACACCGCCCTTTCACGGCGGTAACAGGGGTTCGAGTCCCCTAGGGGACGCCACTTATTATCAAAATGTTGTATTTGTTATCCAGAATGGCATAATGCGACAGGTTGATATGGGGCTATAGCTCAGCTGGGAGAGCGCAACACTGGCAGTGTTGAGGTCAGCGGTTCGATCCCGCTTAGCTCCACCATTTCTATTGCGGTAATTACTCGGTTGTTAGACCACGCTTTTTCCAGGGTGGCGTCACGCTTTCTTGTGACAAGAGTGCATGCTTTTTTCCAAATCTAGAGCTTAAGTGATGACTGCATCATTTAAGTCAGGAGGTTTTGCGTCCCCTTCGTCTAGTGGCCTAGGACACCGCCCTTTCACGGCGGTAACAGGGGTTCGAGTCCCCTAGGGGACGCCACTTATTCTCTTTCAGAGAGTCGGGGCTGAAAAAATCTTAAAATCACCTTCGCAGTCAGAATAGCTCAGTTGGCAGAATACAGCGCTTGCCAGCGTTGAGGTAGAACTTACTTGTTACAAGAGTCAGCCTCATTTAAACATCCAATCAAAAAAAATCAGCCTGATGGCTGATTTTTTTTGTGTGAATTTTCTTGTTCCCCTTTACCCACCAATCCTTTGTCTTACTCTGACTTGGATCGATCTCTGGCTTAAGTGAGCCTTAACGAGTCTGGGACTGACGTCTCTGCTTTTTCAGAGCTTTAAAGCCTTCTTTCAGTAAATCAACCAGCTTAAAGTCATTCTTGGCCGCATACACCTTGAATTCCCTGGAAAACTCAGGGGATACTCGGAAGCTGAGCCCGACCCATTCATCATTGGATGATTTGGCTTGCTGCTTAGTTTTTGTGGTGGTGCTTTTGGGTTGTGCTTTCTGTCTGGGCATGGTCTTCCCCCATTCTTTTTTGTTTAGAGTTGTGTGGATTTATCGTCAAAAGTACTAAAGAGTTTAGAAGAAACGGGGGATTTCGCTGCTTTTGATGTTTTGAGAGGGGTGATTTTGGCTTGAGAGGTTCTGGCGAAAGGTGATAGACACCGGCAAATGCCGGTGCCTAGGAGCCTGTCCGAGAATAGACTGCCCTACCGGCAACTGCTCCTGCGTTGCTCTAGCTCCTGCATCCATGCAGTCGTGCGGTGGCAGCAAATTGGTCTAAAAAGTCGGAAATTTTTAGTAAATAGAACCGCTATTCACTAAAAATTTCCGACTTTTTATCCTTAATTTTCTGCCATCCTCGCTACGGGGTCGCCTAGACGGGCGCTATTCTCGGACAGGCTCCTAGCTCTGATTACAGCACGTCGATGCTGTTCAGGTCATTATGGGCTTGCTCAAGACGGGAGATCATGGACTCCTGGCCAGCTCGCAGCCAAACCCGTGGGTCGTAGAACTTCTTGTTTGGCTTGTCGGCACCCTCAGGGTTGCCCAGCTGGCCCTGCAGGTAAGCTTCGTTCTTCTTGTAGTAGTTCAGAACGCCTTCCCAGCACGCCCATTGGGTGTCTGTGTCGATGTTCATCTTTACTACGCCGTAAGAGACGGATTCACGGATCTCTTCCAGGGTAGAGCCAGAGCCGCCGTGGAATACGAAGTTCAGTGACTTGGCTGGAATGCCGAACTTCTCAGAGCAGTACTTCTGGGAGTTGTCGAGAATCTTCGGTGTCAGTTGAACGTTACCTGGCTTGTATACGCCGTGAACGTTGCCGAAAGAAGCGGCGATGGTGAAGCGGTGACTGATCTTGCTCAGAATTTCGTAAGCGTAGGCTACGTCTTCTGGCTGGGTGTACAGCATGGAGCTGTCCATGTGAGAGTTGTCAACGCCGTCTTCTTCACCGCCAGTGCAGCCCAGTTCGAACTCCAGTGTCATGTCCATCTTGGCCATACGCGTCAGGTATTCGGCGCAGGTGGCAATGTTTTCTTCCAGAGACTCTTCAGACAGGTCGATCATGTGCGAAGAGAACAGTGGCTTGCCGTGCTGCTCGTAAAACTCTTCACCCGCAGTCAGCAGAGCATCGATCCATGGCAGCAGTTTGCGTGCGGCGTGGTCAGTGTGAAGGATTACAGGGATGCCGTAAGCTTCAGCAACTGCGTGGACGTATTTTGCACCGGCAATGGCACCCAGGGCACCGGCAGGGTCAGTCTTCAGGCCTTTACCTGAGAAGAAGGACGCACCACCGTTGGAGAACTGAATGATAACAGGAGACTTCACTTTTGCCGCAGCTTCAAGAACTGCGTTGATTGAATCGGTACCAACAACGTTCACTGCTGGCAGCGCAAACTCACCGGCCTTGGCAGCTTCAAAGATTTTCTGAACGTCATCGCCGGTAACTACGCCTGGCTTTACCAGGTCCAGGATTTTTTGGGACATGTGGCTGATTCTTCCTCGATCAGGGGTTAACAGTGTGTTTCAGTTTGAGTACCGTGTCTGGTCAGGACTTCTATTCTTGCAGCTGCCTGAACATATGTAGTTAACCAAATGAAATCATATATTTCTGACTAAGTTGTCAGTCACTCTGCGGCGTTGCAACTCCGGTCACATAGCTACGGCTATGCTCCCTACGTTGCGCCTTGCATAGCAACTGCCCACTTAGCCAGAAATATACGATTCCATTTGGCCAACTACTTAGCGACATAACCGAATCGTTCGGCATTTTGTCATCAGGGCTGAGAAATTCCGGATTAGACACTTCAAATCCTTGCTAATGATACGGAAAGGTTACAACAGGTAAAGCCTTTTTTCCTGATTAATAAAAAACTATGGCGGGGGGATTTTATAACTGTTGTTTATTGTTGTCTGTTTCTGTTTTTTTCAATGTGGTTGTGTTTTTTTCAGTGGCCGGATTTTGAAAGTGTTGTTTCAGTTTATTGGTTTTTATTGAGAAGGCCGTTTTTTAACAGTTTTTCCGAAGATTTAGTCTGGAAAAAAGCATGTCAATGTATGAATGCTGTTGATCTATTTTGGTCCTCTTTTGGCAAAAAAAATCAATAGTGGTTTTTTGATTTGAATCAGTTTTTTTGAGGTTTTCTTGTGTTGTAATGCTGAAGACAGAGAGCGATATATACCTTAAGTCAAATAAAAAATATTTTTAAATAATTATTTGGAATAAAAATTTTGTGATACCCAATGAACTTGCAAAGCCTAACGCAGGCAATTTTATCGAAGTTGAGAGTTTACCAATAAATGGCAATGGTCAGGCATTAATACTCAGGATGCACTATCTTGAGGAGGTTGAAATAGAAGACGGAGACCTGATGATTGCCAGCTTATTAAACAGCATTTCTATTCTGGGCAAAGATATAAAAAAACAGCCTCGGAATAATAGATAGTTTTTTTAAAGGTTATCTTGGTTAACTACTAGATAGAGGGCGATAATCATGGCCGGAAAAAAGCAGGCTGGAAAAACTGTAAATAAAGATGCAGTTGTTCAGGATGTTGATGCTCAGATTAATGCGTTAATTGAGCGGGCAATGGTGGCAAGGGAGAAGTTTCTCAAGCTGACTCAGGAAGATGTCGACAGGGTCACCAGGGCTATGGCTCTGGCGGGTCAGGCAGCTCATATGGAGCTGGCTCGAATGGCTGTTGAGGAGACCGGTCGTGGTATCCTGGAAGATAAGGTGACCAAAAACATCTTTGCCACCGAATATGTTTACCACTCCATCAAATACGATAAGACCGTAGGCGTTATTGAAGACAACGCCGAAGAAGATTTCATGCTGGTTGCTGAGCCTGTAGGCATTGTGTGTGGGGTGACTCCGGTGACTAACCCGACCTCCACCACCATGTTCAAGTCCATTATTTCTACCAAAACCCGTAACCCGATTATTTTTGCCTTCCACCCCTCCGCTCAGAAATGTTCCAGTGAAGCTGCCCGGATTGTTCGCGATGCGGCGGTTGCGGCCGGTGCCCCTGAAGACTGTGTGCTGTGGGTCGAGTACCCTTCCATTGAAGCGACTCAGAAGCTGATGACGCACCCTGAAGTCGCCGTTATTCTGGCGACCGGTGGCTCCGGCATGGTGCGCGCAGCCTACTCTTCCGGTAAGCCTGCCCTGGGCGTAGGTTCTGGTAACGTACCTTGCATTATTGACCAGTCTGCAGATATCAAGCAGGCCTGTAATGACCTGGTGATGTCCAAGAGCTTCGATAATGGCATGATCTGCGCTTCTGAGCAGGCCGCGATTGTGCATCAGGCGGTCTATAAAGCGGTGGTCAAAGAGCTGAAGTCCCAGAATGTTTACTTCACTACGCCAGAGGAAACCAGTCGACTGGCTGAAGTTGTCATTCATGACGGGCATGTCAACAGTAAGATTGTCGGTATGAAGCCGTCTTATATTGCCGAACTCGCCGGTATCAAGGTGCCTGGGAATACTCGTATTCTGGCTGCAGAAATTGAAGGTGTCGGTCCTGAGTTTCCGCTGTCCCGGGAAAAGCTCTCTCCGGTTCTGGGAGTGCTTAAGGCGAAAGATAACCATCATGCTGTTGAGCTGGCGGATCAAATGCTCAATTTTGGTGGTCTTGGACACTCTGCCGTGTTGCATGCCCAGGATAACCAGGTGATTGATGAGTTCTCTCTGGCCATGAAAGCCGGTCGTATCATTATCAACTCACCCAGTACCCACGGTGCCATTGGTGATATTTACAACACCAATATGCCTTCCCTGACTCTGGGTTGTGGTACCTACGGTGGTAACAGTACCACCTCCAACGTATCTGCGGTAAACCTGATCAATGTCAAGCGTGTTGCCAAGCGCCGGGTCAACATGCAGTGGTTTAAGCTTCCCAGAAAGATTTACTTCGAGGCCAACTCTCTTCAGTACCTTGAAAAGATGCAGGACATCTCTCGTGTATTTATTGTTACTGATGAGATTATTCAGTCCCTGGGTTATGTCGATAAAATCCTTTACCACCTGAGAAAGCGTACAACGCCGGTTCAGGTTGAAATTTTTAATCAGGTTGAGCCTGATCCAAGTCTGGAAACCGTCCGCAATGGTGCCCGGGAAATGGCACGGTTTAATCCGGATGTGATTATTGCCCTGGGCGGTGGTTCACCCATTGATGCAGCCAAGGGAATGTGGCTTTTCTATGAACAGCCGGATGCTGACTTTGCCGGTATGGCCCAGAAATTCCTGGATATCCGCAAGCGCGTCTACAAGTTCCCGCATCTGGGTAAGAAGGCGAAGCTGGTTGCGATTCCGACCACTTCCGGTACCGGTTCTGAGGTAACGTCCTTCGCTGTTATTACCGATAAGGAAAAAGGGGCCAAGTACCCACTGGCTGACTATGAGCTGACTCCGGATGTGGCCATTATTGATCCTAACCTGGTACTGACTGTTCCGAAGAAAGTGACAGCAGATACCGGCCTGGATGTGCTGACTCACGCCATGGAAGCTTATGTGTCGATCATGGCTTCAGATTACACCGATGCTCTGGCGATGAAAGCGATTCAGCTGGTCTTCGATTATCTGCCGCAGTCTTATGAAACCGCTGACCGAAAAGCCCGCGAGAAAATGCACAATGCGTCCTGTATTGCCGGCATGGCATTTGCCAACGCCTTCCTGGGCGTCAACCATGCGATTGCCCATAAGCTGGGTAATGAATTGCATATTTCTCACGGCCAGGCCAATGCGGTATTATTGCCTCACGTGATTGAGTATAACGGCTGCCCTAATCCCACCAAGGTGGCATCATTCCCGAAATATCAGTATTACATTGCCCACGAGAAGTATGCTGAGATTGCCAAAATGCTGGGCCTGCCCGCCAAGACGCCGGAAGAGGGCGTTAAATCCCTGGCCAATGCGGTTCGTGATTTGATGAAGCGCCTGGATATGCCTGCGTCCCTTCAGGAGATTGGTGTGGATGAGTCGCTGTTCAAGAGTAAAATCAGCATGCTGGCTAACCACGCCTTTGAAGATCAGACCACAACGGCGAATCCTCGTTTGCCATTGATTTCCGAGCTTGAGGCACTGCTCACCAAGGCTTATTACGGCAAATAACCTTCGTCTGAAATAGGTCGTATGCCTCTAATCAGAGCTTGGTTAGAGGCATTTTTTTTTAAGTAGTTGTTATTGGCTGTGGGTTAGTCCATCCCAGAAGGCTTTCATTTTGTCCATCAGAGACTGGCCTGCATCTTTTGCCTGTGTGGCAAGTTTTCCCGCTGACTCCTTGCCTTGTTCCAGTTCACAGGCAGTTCGCTCTCCCAGGCATTGTGCTTTGCAAGTGCTGTTGTCCTGCTCATTGATAAGACTCGATGCCTTGCATTTGGCTGCACAAACCGATTGCTTTTGCTCGCAATTCAGCACTTCGGCGGTGATCGTGGAAGAAAAAATCAGCATCCCGACAATAAATAGCTGTTTCATAAAAGACCAATATTAATAAACGATAAGAAGAATGATATTACCAGTTTACTTGATGTTGAGGGTCTGGGTATCAGCAGAAAAATCGATTTGTTGTGTTCTGTGATGTTATTGAGTGTTTAATTTTTTTGGGCCTGTTTCTGCGGTTATATTTTTTATTTATAAAAAATGAAATATTTGATGAATCTAATCATAACCAGTCAGATTGCCTGGCGTTTAAAAATGACTGATTACAAAAAAATTACATTTTTCTGGTGGTGAAAGGATCATACATTTACTGATGTCTTGCTTTCTGTCTTGTAACTATGTTTTTTTGGTTGTTGTTTTTTGATGGGATGGAACAGTTGTCTCTGTTGGTGTGCTTGTTAATGGATTATATTGCTTAAAATTGGTTTTTTTTGTTTTTTTGCTTTCAACCCTGAGTTACGGCAGCTTTGAGATATTTTAAGCGTATCTCTTCAGATACGTAGGTGGTTTCTGTCGTTTTTTTATTGTTGAATAGTTCGTCAGAGTCTTGTGATTAGAACTCTGTGGTCACCGATTCATGTTCATATTTGATAATGTCGATAAATAAGATCTTGCATTGGTGTAGCGGTGAGTGGGCCTGTAACGGGCTTGACTAGGGGGATTACAGTCCGCATTATCCATTTAGGTAAAGGTGCTGATCTGAATGTATGATGACAACGGATCTTGCTGACTGGCTAAGACAGCGTAATAGCGTGGTTCGTTGGGAGTACATATAAGAATTCGGAATCAATCAAAACTGTGACGGCTTTGCTGAATTCCGGTTTTTCGATCAAACTCTATATCACACTGGTGACCTATGAAGCTAACCAGTGGCTTCGACAATCGGTTGATCCCGGATGAGAAGCGGTGTGAAATTATGTGTTATGTATTGTTTTATTTTGCATATTTGTAACTTCGTACCACCAAGAAGTCAACCCTTGTCCGTAAGTTTATGTGCTTCAGGGATACAAGTCCTGTGGAGTGGATTTCGAAATGCGACAGCTAATCAATGTTGTTGTTTGTTTTTAGTGGTGCTGTGACTGGGTAAAATCTGTGATCTGCCGTTAAACCCTGTAGTTAGGTGTTTGGGGTTTGCGATAGGTGTATTTACTGTGCTGCATTCGCTGACGAAATCCTTTTTACTAGAGGCAGGGCGGTAATTCCGCTTTGATTAACGGTATTGGAGACATCATGATCAAGATTGCTATTAATGGCTACGGCCGTATCGGTCGCAACGTACTGCGCGCACTCTACGAAGCTGGCCGTCGCGATGAATACCAGATTGTTGCCATTAATGATCTGGGTGACACCAAAATCAATACTCACCTGACTAAGTACGACACCGTTCATGGCCGTTTCAACGCACAGGTTGAAGAAGGCGAAGGTGCTCTGTTCGTAAACGGTGATGAAATCAAGACTTTCTCTGAGCGTGACCCTTCCAAGCTGCCATGGGGCGAGCTGGGTGTTGACGTTGTCTTTGAATGTACTGGTGTTTTCCGTTCCAAAGATTCCTGCAAGCCACACCTGGATGCTGGTGCCAAGAAAGTTATCATTTCTGCGCCTGGCTCAAACGTTGACGCTACCATCGTTTACGGTGTGAACCACGACACTCTGACTGCAGATATGACCGTTATTTCTAACGCATCCTGCACCACTAACTGTCTGGCTCCTATCGCCAAGCCTCTGAACGATGCTCTGGGCATTGATAAGGGTCTGATGACCACTATCCACGCTTACACCAACGACCAGCGTCTGAGCGATGTATACCACTCTGACCTGTACCGTGCCCGTGCCGCTGCCATGAACATGATTCCAACCGCTACCGGTGCTGCTGCTGCTGTGGGTGAAGTTGTTCCTGAACTGAAAGGCAAGTTCGACGGCATGGCGGTTCGCGTACCGACCATCAACGTCTCTCTGGTGGACCTGAGCTTCGTTGCTGCACGTGAAACCACCGTTGAAGAAGTGAACGAAATCATTGCTATTGCTGCCAAGTCCAACCCGGCCATGGCAACTGTTCTGTCTGTGAACAACGAAGAGCTGGTTTCCATGGACTTCAACCACAGTCCGTTCTCTTCCAACTTCGATGCTACTCAGACTCGTGTTCTGGGCAACCTGGTTAAGGTTATGTCCTGGTACGACAACGAGTGGGGCTTCTCCAACCGTATGCTGGATACGGCCAAGGCCCTGATGAACGCGTAAGGCATTCACCCAGTGAACTCAACACAGGCTCGTTTAACGGGCCTGTGCTGGTTACGATAAATGATATACGTTGGCTGTTGGTAAACAAAGAGAAGACAGTGCTACGGGGCAAGATGGCTCCTATACTCTAACGGCACTTTCTTCTTTTGTTTGCACTCCGTTCAATACATTTGTCCTGCAGAGCAGAGGTGTACAGGTTGTGAACGGCTGCCATGCACATCATTAATCCATTAAGTAGTTGGCCAAATTTCATTTGGTTAACTACTTAAGGCCTGTCGCTTGCTGTAATGACTCCGGTGGAGGCTGAAGGCTCCCACGACAGCGGCGGGTTCACAAGCGAGAGGATTATTATGCTCAGACGCACAAAAATTGTCGCAACCCTGGGACCTGCAACAGAATCTGAAGAACAATTGCAAAAGCTTATTGAAGCTGGCGTCAACGTTGTTCGCCTCAACTTCTCCCACGGTGATCCGGAAGATCACAAAGCCCGTGCCAAAACCATTCGTGAAATTGCTGCAAGGCTGAACCGTCCGGTTGCTATCCTGGGTGATCTGCAGGGGCCAAAGATTCGCATTGGCCGTTTCCAGAATGGCAAGATTCACCTTCCGGATGGCGCAACCTTTCACCTGGATGCCAGCCTTCCCATTGATGACGGCGATGAAACCCAGGTGGGGCTCGGTTATAAAGATCTGCCAAACGACTGCAAGGTTGGTGACATACTGCTGCTTGATGACGGGCGGATCAGCCTGGAAGTCATGGCTATTGATGGTCCGAGCATAAAGACCAAAGCGATCAATGGCGGTGAGCTGTCCAACAACAAGGGCATTAACCTTCAGGGTGGTGGTCTTTCTGCGGCGGCATTAACGGAAAAAGATAAGCAGGACATTCTTCTGGCGGCTGAGCTGGAAGTGGACTATCTGGCAGTATCTTTTGTCCGTCATGCCAGCGATGTTGAAGAAGCCCGTCGTCTACTCCATGAAGCTGGCGGAACCGCCGCTATACTGTCCAAGATTGAGCGGGCCGAGGTGGTGAACGACCATGACCTGCTGGCTGAAATTATTTCCGCATCCGATGCCGTGATGGTTGCCCGTGGTGACCTGGGTGTCGAAATTGGTGATCCTGAGCTGATTGGTGCCCAGAAGCACATGATCAGTGAAGCCCGTCGTCTGAATAAACCGGTCATTACCGCCACTCAGATGATGGAGTCCATGATTCACAACACGCAACCAACCCGGGCAGAAGTGTTTGACGTCGCCAATGCGGTACTGGATGGCACTGATGCCGTGATGTTATCCGGTGAAACCGCCACCGGTAAGCGCCCGGATGAAGTGGTCAAGGCCATGAGTCGCATTTGTCTCGGTGCTGAAAAACAGTCCGTTGAGTACATGACGGAGCGCCGCATTGGTCAGTTTACCAATATTGATGAGGCCATCGCTCAGGCAACCCTGTTTGCAGCTAACCATCAGAGTGACATTAAGGCCATCGTCTGTCTGACGAAAAGTGGTGCCACACCGCTGTGGATGTCCAGAATCAATACCCGCCTTCCTATTTTTGCCCTGACGCGTTACCAGACTACCGAGCGCCGGGTTGCCCTGTATCGTGGCGTGGAAGCGGTGGCTTTTGACAGTGGTACTGAGTACGGCCCGGAAGTCAATGGACGTGCAATTAATGTCCTCAAAGAGCTTGGTCTTTTGGAAGCAGGCGACAAGATTATTCTGACCAAAGGCGAAAGTCAGGAAATCGAAGGTGGTACCAACACCATGCAGATTATCAGCGTAAGCTGAGTCAACAGAACCTATTTATTTCTAATTGCTTTACCAGCAGTTAGGCACTTGGAAGGAGAAGAGCCTGGCATGACCGAATTAAAGAGAGTCGGAGTTTTGACTTCCGGGGGCGACGCTCCCGGTATGAATGCGGCCATCCGTGCCGCTGTTCGTGCCTGCATTTACTACGGTATTGTTCCCGTAGTGATTCAGGAAGGCTACAAAGGGTTGATTGAAAACCGTATGGAAGTGGCGGATGCCCGGACGGTTGCCAATATCATTAATCAGGGGGGGACCTTCCTGAAATCAGCCCGCTGTCAGGAGTTCCGCACCAAAGAAGGCCGTGTAAAGGCTTACGAAAATGCCCGGGCTGCTGAGCTGGATGGTTTGGTGGTGATCGGTGGTGATGGTTCATTCACCGGTGCCATGCTGCTGGAAGAAGAGCATGGTCTGCCCTGTATTGGCGTTCCCGGTACCATCGATAATGACATTTACGGGACAGACTTCACCATCGGTTATGACACAGCCCTGAATACCGTTGTCGAAGCCATCGATAAGATTCGTGATACTGCAACTTCTCACAACCGCCTGTTCTTCATTGAAGTGATGGGCCGTGATGCCGGCTTTATTGCTCTGAACACGGGTATTGCTTCCGGTGCAGAGGATATCCTGATTCCTGAGCAGGAAAAGACGGTTGAAGTGTTCATGGAATCTTTGCAGAAGAGTGGCCGTGCGGGCAAAACCTCCAGCATTATTGTGGTTGCTGAAGGTGATCGCAGTGGCGGTGTTTTTGAACTGTCCCGCGCTGTGGAAGAAAACTTTCCTGAATATGAAGTGAAGGTTACCGTGCTGGGGCATATCCAGCGTGGTGGCAAGCCTACCTGCTTTGACCGTGTTCTGGCCAGTCGTCTTGGTGTTGCTGCTGTAGAAGCGCTGCGCAATGGCGACAGTGGTATTATGGTCGGCGTTCGTGACCAGCAGGTGGTGAAAACCCCGCTGGAAAGAGCAATCAGTAAGCACAACCAGATTGACAATCACCTGATGAAAGTGGCTGAAATCGTTTCGGTTTGATTCTCTGGTGTCCAATGGTTGAATGCTGATCAGCAGATGACTAAAGTTCTTTAAGTCGGAAAAGCCTCTGAACAAGAGGCTTTTTGCTTTCCTCCCAGCCGGTATCAGCCGGTCCCGCATCTGTGAAGCGATCTCATGCCACGAGCAAGCTTCACAGAAGATTGTTGTAACAGCCGCAGGTAACAGTTATGGCTATCTTTGACTCTCTCAAAAAAAGTCTGGGCTTTGGCTCGAATGAGGGAACAGTCCTGAAGGCACCTTTGACGGGTAAGATTGTTCCCATAGAGGACGTTCCGGATCCGGTGTTTGCCGACAAGGTGGTGGGAGATGGTCTGGCCATTGGTCCAACCGGGCATATTATGGTCGCGCCCTGTGATGGTGTGATTGGCAAGATTTTTGAAACCAATCATGCTTTCAGTATGGAAACCCCCTCGGGCGTTGAGCTGTTTGTCCATTTTGGCATTGACACCGTGGAGCTGAAAGGGGAGGGCTTTAAACGGATAGCGACAGAAGGGCAGCGGATTAAAGCGGGTGATCCTGTGGTTGAAGTGGATCTTACTTTGCTGAAGGAAAAGGCGAGAAGTGTGGTAACGCCCATTGTGATCTCCAATATGGATGATGTCAGTCATCTGGAGAAGTCCACAGGGAATGTGCAGGCTGGGATTGATACGCTGTTGACTGTATATATGAAGTGAGTCGCTTTCAATGATGGCCAGCCAGACTGGTTTGGCCATTGACAAAAGTCCGCTTATACAAAAACCGTTCAGGCAGGAAAAGTGTCGCGCAGAAACACGACAAAGTCAGTTTTTTGGCATAAATGAAGGGATTTTCATTTGTTGAAACCTGGCTATGTTTTCAGCAAATTCTGGTGCGTCCTTATTAGCCATTGCCATCTCAAGGTCGAAAGCGTCAACTTTCAGATCATCACCAACGACACTGTTGAAGCTTTCTACTGCCTGTTTAAAGTTTGCTTTAGCCACATTAAGGTCAGATTCAAACGCTATGTGAGTATTACTTCTATGACTCAGGTCCTGTAACTCATTTTTACACTTTTGCATCTGTTTCAGGGTATCGCAAAGGTTGGTGAATTTTTTCTCAGTGTCTGGATTTTTGAGGGCCAGATCTATTGGCTGCTCAACACTCTCTTTTCTCTCCGTGCTTGACATAAATGCAGGGATTTTCATTTGTTTATATTTCGCTGCGTCTTCAGCAAATTCTGGCGAGTGTTTATTTGCCATTGCCATCTCAAGGTCTGATGCGTCAATTTGTTTATCCGCACTGACGGATTTATTGAAGCTTTTGACCGCCGCTTTATAGTCTGCTTTAACCAGCTGAACTTCAAGACTGCACACTCGGAATTCTTCCGTACCGCGTGTCAGGTTTTGTAAGTCATTTTTATAAGATTGCATCCGCTCCAAGGTAGAGCAAAGGGTGTCAAAATTCCTTTTGATGGTGGCTGGATTGGCCTGCTTTGCTGGCTGCTCAACATTCTTGCCTCTTGCTGGTTTGTCACTGATGGTTGGGCCGTGTTGCTGTGTTGGCTTGTACTTTTGGGCGTGTCTGTCCCGGATGCTGGTTTTTTCGGGTGTTGACGAAAAACGGGATAACAGGGATGACAGGAATGACTTGAATGTATTTGTTGTTGTGACCTTAAACCCGCGAAAGTCTCCCTCTGATTTATTGGTTTCCGGAGTTTTAACGTCGTTGATTGTCGGTGTCAGGTTGACAGGTTGATGGCCGCCGCCGACTCCATGCATCGCAGTGTCTCCCCAGCACAATTAAGAAGATAGTGAAATATAGTCTATTTGTCGGCTTGTATGGCTAATGAATGAGTGCAAGCCAGAAGGTATCTTTGACGGAATGAATGTTCCCATAAAGGATGTTTCGAATCCCGTGTTTGCTAGGAGGCTGACCGAGAATAGACTGCCCTACGCGGCAACTGCTCCTGCGTTGCCCTAGCTCCTGCATCCATGCAGTCGTGCGGTGGCAGCAAATTGGCCTAAAAAGTCAGAAATTTTTAGCAAATAGAGCCACTATTCACTAAAAATTTCCGACTTTTTATCTTCAGTTTCTCGCAATCCTCGCTACGGACGCTTAAGTCCGACAGGCTCCTGGCGCTTAAGTAGATCAGTTTTCATTTTTTCAAACTTGGCTAAGTCTTTAGCAGATTCAGGCGAGCGTTTTTCCTCCGGCACCTGTAATGCGTCAATATCAATTTTCAGTTGAGGGCCCACCGTTTTATTGAATTTTTGCTGGGCACGGGTACCCTTTTGTTTGGCACCAGCCATGACATTTTGACATTCAGTGATCTGTGCCTTGACTTCCGTGTGTCGCGGGCCATTGACTGCCCCGGGAATCCTCAGAAGCCTGTCGTTAGTGCTATAAAGCTCTGACAGTTCTTCTTGTAACTGTTGTATTTTCTCCAATTCCTGGTTGATTTGAGAAAAGAGTTTCATGGACTTTGGGTTATTACTTGCCTTTTTCAAAGCCTGCTCAAAATCCTGGCTGATGTCTTTGATGCCGTCGTTATCCCTCTCATTAAACAAGGGGTGCAGGGCGGAGGCGAGCACGGTGATATTTCGTGAAGCAAGCTTGGCGTTGTCGGGGATTGATGAATAATTTGCAGAGAGAATATTTCTTACACCTTTAACAACGGTGACTTTGAGCTGGCCAAAAAAGCCTTTGTCAGTCTGGGCATTGCTGTCGTTTGCTGGTGCCAGATTGGCGAGCTGCTGAGTGCCTCCTACTCCATGCATGCGCTTATCTCCGCGATAATTATGAAAATTTTTCTATCGGCTGATTCCTGTCATTCATAAGCACCGCCAGAAGTCCTGAGGCCAGGATGCTTCTGGCGTGATTCCCTTATCACATGGTTTTCATTGCCTCCTGCATTTCGGTACGGATATTGCAGGACTTGGGCCCGAAGATCGCCTGCATATTATGGCCAACTACCACAACTGCGGTTGCGCCCAGTTGTTTTATCCGGTCAATATCGGCATTTTCTGTATTGTTAACGGTGACTCTAAGGCGGGTAATGCAGGCATCCAGGTGTTTAATATTGCCTTGACCGCCAAACGCATTAATCAGGTTAACGGCCAGCTCGCTGGATGGCCCGACATTGACTTCGCTGTCACTTTCATCTTCGCGCCCGGGCGTTTTCAAGTTAAGTGCCAGAATCAATACCCGGAAAATAACATAGTAAAGAACGGCATAGAGTGCCCCGAGAATAATGATCCAGACAGGTTTGGTGGCAATGCCGAAATAGAGCACATAGTCGATCAGGCCATTGGAAAAGGACATGGCCATCTTGATGTTCAGATAGTTGGTGATGGTGTAAGCCATGCCAGCCAGCAACGCGTGCATACCATAGAGCAGCGGAGCAACAAACAGGAAAGAAAATTCAATGGGCTCTGTGATGCCTGTCAGTAACGAGGTCAGTGCTGCAGAGATCATGATACCGCCAGCTTTTGCCCTGTTTTCCGGTTTTGCACAATGCCACATGGCAATGGCAGCAGCAGGCAAACCAAACATTTTGAACAGATAGCCGCCGGCCAGAAAACCGGCGGTTGGGTCTCCGGCAAAGAAGCGGGCAATATCGCCATTAAATACCGTACCGGACTCGTCAATAAATTCACCCATTTCCATATGGAAAGGCACGTTCCAGATGTGGTGCAGGCCAAAAGGGATGAGTAGCCTTTCGACAAAACCGTAAACAAACCCTGCCGCCTCCGGGTTTTCATTCACTGACCAATGGGAAAAGTTATTGATAACGGATTGGACTGGAGGCCAGATAAAGCTCAGCAGAATACCAAGGAAAATGGCACCAATGCCGGTAGCAATGGGGACAAACCGTTTACCGGCAAAGAAACCAAGATACTCCGGTAACTGAATTTTGTAGTATCGGTTAAACATCACTGAAGCCAGTATCCCGACAATGATGCCACCAAAGACGCCGGTATCAATGGTACTAATGCCCATCACCGATGAGGGTTCAAAGCCCAGTTGATTGGCCATGATACCCATGGTGCCGAGCATAATGACAAAGCCAACGACAGCAGCTACTGAAGAAACACCGTCGTTTCCCGCCAGCCCTATGGCCGTACCAATGGCAAAAATCAGCGGCAGATTGCTGAATACGGCACCGCCGGCATGGGCCATAATGCTGGAAATCAGGTCCGGTATGAACGAAAACCCTGCACTGCCCACGCCCAGAAGAATCCCGGCTACAGGCAGTACGGCAACTGGCAGCATTAATGCTTTACCAATTTTTTGCAGCGTACCGAAAGTACTTTTGATCATGAGGGTGGCTCCGGAAAGGGATTAACCGGTCAGACCGCTTCTTGGATAGTAACCGGTCAACTGCAACACCTGCCCGTTATAAATGGCGACGGAGTACAGATACCCTGCTGCAATCAGATTGAGTCAGTCTCGGTTAGTGTTGGAGGAGAAAAACAATAGTCCATAAGAATAGACCAACTGGATGCTTTACTAAGGAGCTTGTCAGATTCTGTTGGTTCGTAGATGAAGCTATTAACAGACGGGTAGGTATATCTCGAAATAACTTGATCTGGATCAAGTGATCGCGTGCGGCTTTTACGTATAATTCAAAGCGTGCACTGGATCAACGAGAGCAGGTCAAACAACAAGAAATGCCCTGCTCCGGGTCTGGGTAGTCAACACCACAGCATGGAAATTAGAATAGAAGCGGGAGCATCAGGGTGGCAGTCAATAAAGCTCAGGTTTGAGGGGACCTGGGCTTTTTTTTATCTTTCCAGAAAATGTTACGATTATTAACGGATGTGAGTATTATTAATCAAATGTAGTTTCCCTGCCCCTGTTGGCAATAAGTCAGATTGGGGCTGAGCAATGGAGCTGATGGATTCATGCAATATCTGATTACCGGTGGTACCGGGTTTATTGGGCGCCGACTGGTTCATCGTCTGCTTAATGAAGGGCATCAGGTGGTCGTGTTGAGTCGTCAACCGGCTAAAGAAGTTCGTCTGCAACTCTCTACCCGGGTAAAGCCTGTTTCCTCGCTATCCGCTGTTAATCCAGCCTCGTATTTTGATGCGGTGATTAATCTCGCCGGGGAGGGCATTCTCGATAAAAGATGGAGCCAGGCTCGCAAAAAGACCCTGCTGGATAGCCGTATTGGGGTAACGTCAGAGCTGGTGGACCTGATTGAGCGGATGGAAAATAAACCGGGCTGTTTCATCAGTGCTTCTGCAATCGGATATTATGGCTTCTCCCGTCCCGGCGAGGAGCTGGATGAGTCCGCAGAAGTGGGCAGTGACTTCGCGGCAACCCTTTGTGATCGCTGGGAACAGGTGGCCAGGCGCGTTGAGACGTTGGGGGTTCGCACCTGTATCGTCAGAATCGGTGTGGTGTTGCACCCCAGTGGCGGAGCGTTGCAGAAGATGCTACCTGTTTTCCGTCTGGGGCTGGGGGGGCCAATTGGCAATGGCCGACAGATCATGTCCTGGATACACATGGACGATATGCTCAATGCATTGCTCTATCTGGTAAACCATCCGGAAACAAAAGGGGTTTTTAATGCCGTTTCCCCGGAGATTCTGACCAACAAGGCATTTGCCAAAGAGCTTGGGCGTGCGGTTCGCCGACCGGCCATCTTGACCACGCCAGAAAGTGCTCTTGCGTTGATGCTTGGAGAGTCTGCACAGTTGCTAACGGAAGGGCAGGCGGTGACGCCCAGGCGACTTCAGGAAGCAGGCTTTACCTTCGCTTACCCCAATGCCAGAAAGGCTTTGGCATCACTGCTTGCTTACCTGCGATAAACGCTCCTCACTGGCCGGGGGCGTTTCTTATCCTGATCATTGCAGACCGTGTAAATAAATTAACGGTCTCAAAGATTTTTTTATTATAAGATTTCATAACTGATTATAGATATCTCAAGGCTGAGAACCATGACTCAGGCATTGGCCATCAAGAATTTAAAAAAAGTATACGACGACGGGTTTGTTGCTCTGAAAGGGGTTGACCTGGAGGTCGAGAAAGGCGACTTTTTTGCCTTGCTGGGTCCCAATGGTGCCGGTAAATCAACCACCATCGGCGTGATTTCATCAATGGTCCGAAAGTCTGCCGGGAGTGTCTCTGTCTTCGGCCATGACATTGAGCATGACCTGGTTCGGGCCAAGCGTTCCCTGGGGGTAGTGCCCCAGGAATTTAATTTTAACCAGTTTGAAAAAGTTGAAGACATCCTGGTCAGTCAGGCTGGCTATTATGGCCTTTCTGCCAGGCAGGCCAGACCCCGTATTGAGCACTACCTGAAAAAACTCGGCTTGTGGGATAAACGCTTTACCCAGTCCCGAATGCTGTCGGGCGGTATGAAGCGACGTTTGATGATTGCCAGGGCGTTGATCCATGAACCTGAATTACTGATTCTTGATGAACCCACCGCAGGCGTGGATATAGAGCTGCGTAGAAGTCTGTGGGAGTTTATCAAAGAGATCAACGACCAGGGCACTACGATTATTCTGACTACCCACTATCTGGAAGAGGCGGAGCAACTCTGTCGTAATATTGCCATCATCGATCAGGGGGAAATCGTGGAAAACACCAGCATGAAACGGCTGCTCAGCCTGTTGCAGAAGGAAAGCTTTGTCCTGGATTTGCGCCAGCCTATTGAACAGATACCGGTGTTTTCAGGCTATAAGGTGAACAAAATTGACAATAACTCCCTGGAAGTTGAAGTGGATAAGAATACGGGCGTGAACGATCTGTTCCGACAGCTGAGTGAACTTAAAATAGAAGTCGCCAGCATGCGAAATAAAAACAACCGACTGGAAGAGCTTTTTGTCAATATGACCAACGGTGCCTTGAAAGGTGAAAGTGCAACGGGAGGCGAAGCGTGATGTCAGGCTTGGAACATGGGGGAAGTCGGGGATTGCCAGAAAGGCCGCAACACAGTGAGTTTCGTTATCACTGGGTTGCCTTTGTCACCATCTTTGCCAAGGAAGTGCGGCGCTTTATGCGAATCTGGCCGCAAACTCTGTTACCACCGGCGATTTCCATGGTGCTCTATTTTGTTATTTTCGGGGCGGTGATTGGTTCGCGCATTGGTACCATGAGCGGCTTCAGTTATATGACTTACGTTTTGCCCGGGTTGATCATGATGTCGGTGATTACCAACAGCTTCAGTAACGTGGCCTCCAGTTTTTTCAGCAATAAATTTCAGCGAAGCATTGAAGAGGTGCTGATATCTCCCGTGCCCAACTGGATCATTCTGGCGGGTTATGTGCTGGGAGGGGTGGCCCGGGGTGTGATTACCGGGGCTATCGTCATGGGGTTGGGCCTGTTTTTTGTTGAGCTGGATATCCATGATGTGTTTGCAACTTTACTGGCCGTGGTCATGACCGCCACCCTGTTTGCCCTGGGAGGGTTTATCAATGGCATTTTTGCCAGAAAGTTTGACGATGTATCCATTATTCCGACCTTTGTATTGACGCCCATGACCTACCTTGGTGGTGTCTTTTACTCCATCGAAATCCTGCCCGAATTCTGGCAGAAAGTCTCTATGCTGAATCCGATTCTCTATCAGGTGAATACCTTTCGCTATGGACTTCTGGGGGAGGCAGGTGGTGTTGATACCCGCTTTGCTTTTGCGGTAATGTTGCTGGCGATATTGTTACTGGGTGCTTACAGCTTGCACCTGCTGAAAACGGGTCGAGGTCTGAGAAGTTGATGGTTGTTGGCAATGAATGATGTTCTGCATGCTTCACCGCTGGGTAAAAACAGCGACTACAAATCGGCATACGATCCTTCGCTGCTGTTTCCCATTGAGCGGCAAGACAAGCGTATAGAGCTGGGTATTGATCCGGATAATTTGCCGTTTTACGGTCGTGATCTCTGGTATGGCTATGAGCTTTCCTGGTTAAATCTTTCCGGAAAGCCCGTTGTCCGCGTTGCCCGGTTTGAGCTGCCCTGCAGCTCCCCCTGCCTGATTGAATCCAAGTCGTTCAAACTGTATCTCAACTCATTTAATCAATCCCGGTTTGCCAGTGCTGAACAGGTTGCAGACTGTATTGCCCGGGACCTTTCGGCAGCAGCCAAAGCACCGGTGGCAGTGCGGCTATATACCATCAATGAATTTGAGGCCCGTGCTTTTGATCCTGCGCCGGGAACCAATATTGATGAAGTTGATGTCATTGTGGATTGTTACCAGTATGACCCAACGCTCTTGGCCAGAAGCTCAACAGGTGATAAATCAGCGGCTGATAATGGGCTAGTCAGTGAGACGTTGAATACCCATTTGCTGAAATCCAACTGTCCGGTTACCGGTCAGCCTGATTGGGGAACGCTGGTGGTCAGTTATTGTGGTGAGCAGATTGATCATGCATCGCTACTGAAATATGTCTGTTCATTCAGGGACCACCAGGAGTTCCATGAACAGTGTGTTGAGCGAGCGTTTGTTGATCTGCAAAAACACTACAGGTTTACAGAGCTGACGATCTATGCCCAATATCTGCGGCGGGGTGGGCTGGATATTAACCCCTGGCGCAGTAAATCAGATAGCAAACCAGGGGCTCTGCGTTTGATTAGACAATAAGTCTCAATGATTTCTCATCAAGCACAATAAGCGGGAAGGCCGGTGTTTAATCGGTCTTGCTCTTGGTATGCTCGGTCAGATCCCGTAAATCGTCTAATATCTTTGATTTCTTTGTCTCATCGAGTGAAGACAGAGTAACGTTTTGTTCAGCTTCCTTGTAAGCCTGCTGCTCAAGGTAACACCCCTCAAAACGCATTTTCAGTCTTTTTGCCATGTCAATTTCATTTCCGCGGACACAAAACGCAATGAGCGGATTGAGCAGGAACAATTTGTCACTGACCTCTCCGGGAAGGTGCCAAGCGTAAGATGCGATAAAATCCTTGAAATTTGAAATCTCGTAGGGTTCCATGAACCTGATTTCACGATGCTTTTTTGTCAAAATATCCTTAATGGTGTCTTTAATTATTTGTTTGCCAGCTGCCTCGGGAGCTGCCAGTTTCAGCAGTTTATCGACATCGTAAGAGCATTGGCGAGATTCTTTCATGAGGGCTTTGACAAGGTCCTTGTCGGTAAGGTGAACTCTGAATTTTTTTGAAATATCTATTGCTCTATCGAAATTAAGCCTGGTAAAACAGAGATTCATGAGGGAGTAAGCCAGCTTGGTATCCTTGATACCGTGATTGAAAAATTCCTCAAAAAAATTCACTATGTCTTCGTACTTTTCTTCGTCCAGTTTTAGTAGCCATTTAGCGTCTTGCAAACATTTTTCCAGCCCGTTAGCCAGAGTATTTTTGGCAAACTCCAGGGATTGGGCATCTTGCAGATTTGCCAGTTTCAGTATTGCTTTGCCATGGTCATAAAGGGAGTGTTCGCCAGGTTCAGCGTCTGGTCCATATTTCTCGATCAGTTTATCGAGAACTTTGCTACTTTCAGCGTCTGATGCGTATTTCTCGATCAGTTCATCGAGAGCTATGCTACGTTCAGCGTCTGAATTGCATTGCGGGAGCAGTATTTCGATAGTTTTGGCAGGTTCAGTGTAGGGTGCGTATTCCTGGACCAGTTCATCGAGAGCTATCCTGAGACGGTCTGCTTCAAGATTTGCAGTTGCTTTGCAGGTATCTTTAATATGACAGGCATGGTCGAAATCTTTCCGGTCGAAGAACAACTCAAGAGCTGAATTTGCCAGTGTACTATCATCATGGTCACAATCTGCCAGCAAACAGTCGATAAGCGCTTTAAGCTTATTGTACTCTTCCGGGTGCAAACTACGGATAGATGGTAAGTTATCCTGCAAGACTGTTTTCAGGATATCCCCGGCTTTTTGCGCAGCCTGTTCCGGGGATGACAGTTTCAGCGATGCCAATAATGATTGAACCCTTGCGGCATCTTTTGCTTCTACAGCTTCTTTAAGAGCTGACAGAGCCTCTTCCGGATCCATCAGAATTGCGGGCTGCGGATCGGTTGTTATGCCAGTTTCGGATTGTGTGCCTTTACCAGCAGGGCCGCCTTGATCAGAGGAAGAAATTTTTCTGTCGGCAAGGGCCGTATCTGTGCCGGTGCCGGTTTCCAGGAAGCCAATAGCGTGAAGTATTCTGGTAACGACAGCGCCAAAAAAGCTGCTTTCAGCCTTTTCTGGTTTTTCTATTGACTGGTCAGATGGTTCCTGCCCGTTTGAGCTGAGCGGTAGAGGTGATGGTTGGAGCTTTGCAGGTTGCATAACTGATTAAATACCTCGCCAAGGTTATTGTTGTCAGTACTCAATCAGACAATAAAAAAAGCAATTAGTTGCAAGCAGTCAAACAAAAGTCTCAGGTTTATCGTAAGCGCCAATAAAACCGCCGTCATAGCCAGCCCAAACTTTACGACTTATCCTTTAGATGCTTTCACTGTCCAAGGTAGCAGCCGCTCCCGTTTCTCAACCGTGTCGGCATAAGGCAGTTCTTTAAAATTGCCCTTTACCTTTTTGCCTGGCTTGGCCTCGCCTTTTTTGGCATCGATAAATTTACGTCTCACATGGTCAAAACACCCAAGCTGCGTTATGCCTTCCTGGCGGCAGACTGCAATCAGGTTGATCAGTTAGTTGCCGGGACAGACGCATCAACCAGTTAGCCATAGTCGTGCGGGTGACCGAACCACCGTAGCAGGCGAGGATTTTTTCCTGCCGGTATAGATGCAGGGCATCACAGAACCTGGCAACAATGATGTAGGCCAGCATGCAGGTTGTCACTGCTGACTTGGGAATAGGATGCCTGGGCAACTCAGCGGCTTTGGTGATTCGTCTTTCTGGTTGATTGTCGTCTTGCGACTCCGGGAATACCCCGCTTCTCCTGTAGGATCTCTTTTACTCTCACCCTGGCAGGGATGATGTCCAGCTCTTTCCAGGCTGTTGCCATGCAGCCGGGCCAGATTTTTTTGTGCAGGGATGTGCCCCTGCCTGGCGGCCTTCTCCAGCCAGGTCAGGGCCACGGTGTAGTTCTGCTCCGTCCCCAGGCCCTTCAGGTGCATACAGGCCAGCTGATATTGTGCAGCGGCAACGCCCTGGTCGGCAGACTTGCAAAACCAGAACAGGGCTTCGGCGTAGTTCTGCTCCCCCCCCAGACCCATCAGGTACAAATAGCCCAGGTTGTTTTGTGCACCGGCGTGTCCCTGATCAGCAGACTTGCGGTACCAGGCCAGGGCCTCAGTATAGCTCTGCTCCACCCCCAGACCGTGTTGGTGCATCCAACCCAGACTGTGTTGTGCACCTGCGTCTCCCTGGTCGGCGGCCTTGCGGGACCAGATCAGGGCTTCGGCATAATTCTGCTCTGTTCCCAGCCCCTTCAGAAACATCCGACCCAGCTGATATTGCGATGCGGTGTCTCCCTGGTTGGCAGCCTTGTCGTACCAGGTCAGGGCTTCGGTGTGGTTCTGCTCCGTCCCCAGACCCTGATAGTACAACCAGGCCAGGTTGCTTTGTGCGGCAGCGAGTCCCTGGTCAGCGGCTTTGCGGAACCAGGTCAGAGCCTCACCGTAGTTTTGCTCCACCCCCAGCCCCTTAAAGTACATCCAGCCCAGGATGTTTTGCGTGCTGGGGTCTCCCTTTTTGGCGGCCTTGCGGAACCAGATAAAGGCCTCGATGCAGTTTTGCTCGGTCTCCCGAGGTAACTCCCCGATGATCCAGCTCAGATTGTTGTGTGCGGCGACACTTCCCTGTTCGAGACTCTTACAAAACCAGGTCAGGGCTTTGGCGTAGCTCTTCCTTACCCCCAGGCCCTCTGCATACATCCAGCCCAGGTTGTTTTGCGCGGAACTGTATCCCTGGCAGGCGGCCTTGCGGAACCAGGTGAAAGCCTTGGCGTAGTTTTGCCCCACTCCCAGGCCCCTTAAGTACATAGAGCCCAGGTTGTTTTGTGCGTCGGGGTCCCCACGCTTGGTGGCCTTTTGGAACCAGTTCAGGGCCTCGGCGTAGTTCTGCTCCACCCCCAGACCAATCAGGTACATTAAGCCCAGGTTGTTTTGTGCTTTGGCATTCCCGTGGTCGGCGGCCTTGTAGAACCAGGTCAGGGCCTCGGCGAAGTTCTGCTCCACCCCCAGACCGTACAGGTACATCAAGCCCAGTCTGTTTTGCGCTACTTTATTGTTGGTGGTCAATCCCGCGCTGATCAGCAGTGCTGCTATTTCCCAACGTTGTTGCTTTAACGACAGGGTTAGCGGGTTTTTCCTATCCAGGAACGAGCGCTGACCGGGGTTGAACCCGGTTGCCAGAATATCTTCTACATCCCTGACCCGGTTACCCTCAATTGACTTGAACAGCTCCTTCCGCAGATTTACGGGCCAGGTCATTGAGGGAGTACTGCCCGTTATCAAGCGGCGGTCAATTGGACACCGTGGGGTTATTTTCACCCAGTTGCTTATGCATGCGTGGTGGTATTCATGAGTGCACGGCTGTAACCTTACGACCGTAGCCGTGTCTTTGATTCGGATCTTCCGGGCCAGGGCCGCTGCAGTTCGAGAGCATCTTGTACCAGGACTTTCCCTGATTTCATCCCAGCAGATTGCACAAGATTGACTGATACTGTTCATAACTTGTCAGACTTGTCTATCAACCAGAAGTTCCGTGAAAAAGCTCCATTCGAAAGAGTGCCGAAATTATTTCCTGATCTATTTCATGAGTAGCCAGCAGGACTACCGGTCTTTAAACTTCATCGCCACCGAGTTGATACAATATCGCAGACCGGTAGGTTCCGGCCCGTCCGGAAATACGTGGCCCAGGTGAGCACCGCAATTAGAACAAAGGACTTCAGTGCGCTCCATGCCAAGGCTGTTGTCTTCCTGCATGGTGATCGCATCGCTGTCGATGGTTTGGTAGAAACTGGGCCAACCACACCCGGCATCAAATTTCACCGATGAGTCAAACAGCTTTTGCTGGCAGCAGACACAGTGAAAAACACCATCTTTCTCAAAGAAGTTATATTCGCCGGTAAAAGGCTGCTCAGTCCCCTTTTCACGGCACACATAGTACTGTTCATCGGTAAGCGTTGCCCGCCACTGTTCATCTGATTTTTTCTCGGTCATCAAATACTGCCCTCTTATTCCACTTTCATCAGTCAACAGAGACTTTCCTAGGATAACCGCCCGGTTAAAAACTATCTACACTAGTGCAACTCTTGCAAGATCAATTCATAATGCCACACGGCAAGCCCAAAGAACCTGAAACCATCGGTAAGACATCCATGAAGGATATTGAAAAATCCACCAAACTCGACAATGTCTGTTACGACATTCGCGGCCCCGTTCTTCGTGAAGCCAAGCGGCTGGAAGAAGAGGGACATCGTGTCATTAAATTGAACACGGGCAATCCCGCGGCGTTTGGCTTTGATGCCCCCGATGAAATCACCCAGGACGTGATCCGCAATTTGCCGTTGTCGCAGGGTTACTGTGATTCCAAGGGCCTGTTTTCAGCCCGCAAGGCCATTATGCAGTACTGTCAACAGAAGAACTTCCCGCCCATTTCTGTTGAAGACATTATTATCGGTAACGGTGTCAGTGAGCTGGTGGTGATGACCATGCAGGCATTGCTGAACAATGGCGATGAGATGCTGATCCCGGCTCCGGACTACCCCTTGTGGACCGCCGCTGTGCATCTGTCCGGTGGCCGTGCCGTTCATTATCGTAAGGATGAGCAGTCAGACTGGTGTCCGGATATTGACGATATCCGCAGTAAAATTACCGCCAAAACCCGGGGGATTGTGGTTATCAATCCAAACAACCCGACTGGTGCGGTTTATCCGGACGACCTTCTGAAAGAGATCGTACAGCTGGCCAGAGAGCACGACCTGATCATATTCGCTGACGAAATATACGATAAAATCCTCTATGACGGGGTTGAGCACACGGCCCTGGCCTCGCTGGCGGACGACGTGCTTTGTATCAGTTTTAACGGCCTGTCCAAATCTTACCGGGTTGCCGGCTTTCGGGCGGGCTGGCTGGTGGTGTCCGGCCCGAAGCAAAATGCCAGAAGCTACCTTGAAGGCCTGGAAATGCTGGCCTCAATGCGCCTCTGTGCCAACGTACCTGCGCAACACGCCATTCAGACCGCATTGGGTGGTTACCAGAGTATTAATGACCTGATATTGCCCGGCGGCAGACTGCTTGAGCAGCGTAACCGGGCCT
This sequence comes from Endozoicomonas sp. ALB115, assembly GCF_049310245.1. NCBI lineage: Bacteria > Pseudomonadati > Pseudomonadota > Gammaproteobacteria > Oceanospirillales > Endozoicomonadaceae > Endozoicomonas > Endozoicomonas sp. ALB115. The sequence goes on from NZ_JBLYZG010000025.1 coordinate 25,833, forward strand.
GGGAAATGCTGGATCAGATACCGGGCGTCAGCTGTACCAAGCCCAAAGGAGCCCTCTACCTGTTCCCCAGGCTCGACCCTGAACATCACAAGATCCATGATGATGAACAGCTGGTACTGGATTTTCTCCTTCAGGAAAAAGTACTGCTGGTCCAGGGCACTGCTTTCAACTGGCCTGAGCCTGACCATCTGCGCATCATTTCGCTCCCCAGGACAGAAGACCTGGAAACCGTAATGACCAAACTTGAACGGTTCCTCAGTCGATACCGGCAGTAATTAACACCGTTAACCCCCGGCTATGCCGGGGTGGCTCCCATAGGTTCAACATAAGTAGTTAACAGCTTAAAAGGGTTGAACTTTTATTATTTATTTTTGTCTACCAATTAAAAAACCAGTGTTCTGTTTAAAAGCCATTGTTCTATTTAATAACTGAGCTTGTCAGGGAAGAAATAAAAGTAATTACAATGGGATTATCATTGTGGATAACTTGCCTCCCACAACATCCAATACAGCACTCTCTGCGGATCCACCCAATAATGATTGCAGAAAAGCCGGGGCGTCATCACGTAAAACCGGGAAACTGGGTGGACGGCAAGTTCAATCTATAACACCTGCCCAAAAACACCAGCTTATTTTAAAAAGCATGATTGCTGAAATGGGTGCACTGAATAACTTCATGAAACATAATTTTCGCACGTATAATCCAGACGCTTCATTGGAACGAGGTGAGTTACTGCACGGTGTTGATACGGGACAACTGTTAAAGCATATGAACAAGTGTAAAGACTTGCACCAGGAGTGCGTCAAGGCAATGGCGACTTGTACAAATCTGGCAACTTTTGAACGCCTGATGAAATCCGCAGATTTTTATGAGGAATTCCAGGAAAATTTTTATAAAAAAATAAATGAAATCGCCGATGACATAAACCGTCAGATCGCTCAAGAGTTATACCGTGTGACCAGTGATAGCGATGATGATGGCGAATCAGTCAGCAAAAATACGACAGATGATATTGTTATAAACTTACCGGATAATATCGATCAGGCGAATAAAACCGAATCTGTCACTCTGCTGAAGAGAGTTCTTAAATGCTTTTCACTTTTTGTTGATCCAACAGCAAAATCACTGAAAAAAAACGAAAAATCCGAACAGAAACTATATTCCAAATGGTGTGAGTTGTTTGCCAGGTCACTGGCCAGGGTACTCGACCATGACCGGGAACTGGATTCTGAGATGTTGTGCTCAGTAAAGACAATCATGGCCGCGTTTGATAAACGCACTTATGGTCAGGATAATTCACTGCATTTACTGGCCGTCCTTAACCAGCTCAATAAGAAAGGTATCCTTAATCCGCAAACGTCGTTTACTGGTAAAGAGATATTTGCTGGTCATGTCATTAAAGCATGTATCGCGCAGTTGGATCATCTGAACAAAATCATTGATTCAAAGGCACAGGATGGCGAACCGCACCAAATGGAATTGCGCATAAAAGACAAGATTGTGAACCAGTTGAATGCGCTCAGGCCTTATTTTCCTGAGGGCGACCTGTATATTGAGTTTATCCTCAGACTGGTCGTTGATAAGGTTGACCACAACTGGTTTGCGCTGCTGTACGCCCTGGCCCGTTGTCCTTCTGAAGCGTTATCGGATCCGTGGCGTGAAAGATTTTCACAACGGCTGGCGCAATATCATCCCCAGGCCCAAATGATGCTTGATGCCCTGTTCACAGGCAACCATGGGCAGATACCCGAAGCCATAGCCCCTGACTACTACCCGGTGCTGTGGCTCAAGGCATTTATCCTGAACAAACAGGGTGAACACCGTCGTGCCTATGAAGCCATTATCCAGACGGAGAGCGGTTGTCGGCGGATGCCCGGGCAGAAGCAGCCTGATGTCCGCCTGCAACTGGAAATACTGCGCATAAGCCTGCGCAGTCAGCTACTGGCTACAGGACTCCCCGGGTTAAGCTTTGAACAGCTTAAGACCATGAAAGCACAGGCCGACAATCTGATTAGTCATCCCCAGGCCTATTGGACGCAGCACGAACATACCGTGCTTCAGCAATTACGAGGGGAATTGGCGGCACTGTTGCCACAGTATGCGCCAACTGTTACTGAGTCGGTGACACTGGCAGGCACCGGAACCGTCGAAGAGCCTCCCGAAGAGCCGGATACTCTCAACACAGAGGCAGATGTTGTCATGCCAGCACTGCCCCGGAGCCGGAAAACCCTGGTAAAGGAACTGTGCAAAAAACTGAAGGCCGGGATCAGAATCTGGCAGGGCCGTAACCGACCAGAATCGCTGATGCCGGATGACTCATACCAGGTGATGGGGCCTTATGGAAAAACGCTGTCAGCAACGGAAACCATGCGAAAAGATCACTGGAACGGTGGCATTCGGCAATTGCTCACGGAGGTCAATGCCCATCGGGCCTATGGTGATATCATCAGCGAGCTGTCCTGCTACCAGAGAGTCCTTGCCGATCCGACCCGAAAGGGTACCATTGGCATTTATCGCCTGACACTGGAGTTGTCCTGGACCATTATGCGCTATGTTAACGGAGAATACGGGGCAGTAGGCCTGACGGACAGAGAAAAAGGAGAGTTGCTGGATATATCCTGGCAATCTCTGAAGCAATCCGTCTGCCTTGCCATGCGCAGGAACAGCCCATTGCCTGAGCAGGCATCGGACCAGGAACTGGTCGACACCGTCGTCCAATGGTTGCAGCTTCTGAAAGATCCCGAAGCAAAAAAAGAGATGGAATTTTTTATGCGCTGTGCCCTGGGCAGTACGGCTGGGCATATCCATGGCTTTCTGGCAGAAATATTTCCGAGGCAGAAACAACACTCAGACAGCGCCCGGTTTTTCTTTGAAGCGAAGACCCGACTTCAGCCGGACTATCAAAAACCGGTTTCTGAAGCAGGCCAGGATAGCCGCCATGACCTGATGCGAAAAAATCAGCAGCAGCGCTGGAGCCAAGGGCGTTAATAACGCTGTTGCCAACAAAAAAAAGGTGTAACCGGCAATTGTCAAAAGCCTTGAATCTCGCACAACAGGCAGAGATTTACTCTATAATTTCCCCGGGTTATGACGCAGTAAATATAAAATTCACAGGATTCATTGCTCATGAAAGGCACAACTGAAACCAGTAAGGAGCTTGCACAGCTTGCGTGTATCACCTGCCGTGGCACTAAATTTGAGACGGACACATTAACCAAAGTCGGGGCATACTTAGGATTGAAGGTTGGCGTAGGGACTTTTGTTTTAGAAAGAAATACCGTTTACATCGCGAAACAGATGGCGAAAGCAACCGGCCAACCATTCATCAGATCCATGTCGACGAGAGCCCCTGTTGTCATACCCGCAGTAGTAGTGGTCGGAGCAGCTTTGGGAAGGATGGCTCAGACCTTCGAAGACATTACCGGGAAGACGACTGTATCTGATTATGTAATTGCGAATTATGTTAATGGAAAAGCTGCTGTTGACTTGGACATTAACCTCTGAAAGTGTCAGCCTTTCAGCGTTTTTATGGATGATCTATGAACGACATACACATTGACGAATTTTACCAGGACTGCGTAAAAACGCTGGTTCAGCTTTATAATAGCTTCCCCCGCCTGACAACACTTTACGTTGACGATCTGATTACCAACGCCGGCACCGACGAGTACGGCATCCCTAACCGGCGCCACAAAGCCTGTTTTGATGCTATGCTCTGGCTGGCTTCAGAAGGCTATATTCGTTATCAGGATACGATCCGGCAAGACGCGCTGGATCAGGTGGTACTCACGGAAAAAAGCTTTTTACGCTTAAGTCTGCCCACCACTGCCCCGGATAATCCGGATAATAAAAAGAACGACCTGCCGCCGTCTGTTGCCCGGAAACAGGCGACAATGGCTTGGCATTGCCGACAGGCCCTTAACAATAAAGGCGGTGAAGCGATTGCCAGGGCTGCGCTGCAATTTTTTACCGAATAGTGAGCAGAATGGGGGCAGGTATCCGGCTCTTTTTCTGTCAGTACCATGTAAAAATAAAGCGCATTTTATAGACGCTCTTGAAAGGATAAATAGTCGCCTTTATATAAGTAGCTAACCATATGAAATCATATATTTCTGACTCCTTGTTCAGGCACTCTCGGCAACAGTTCCTGCGTTGCTCTAGCTCCTGCATCCATGCAGTCGTGCTTCGTTACAACTCCGGTCATATAGCTACGGCTATGCTCCCTCCGTTGTGCCTCGCATAGCACCTGCCCAAGTAGCCAGAAATATATGATTCCATATGGCCAGCTACTTTGCTGTTTAATGACAATGATGACGATGAGGTCACCTTAACTCATGAAGAGAATCCTGTTGTTTCTGGCCACAAACATGGCAGTCCTGTTGCTGGCCAGTATCACACTGAATATTCTCGGCGTCGGCAGTTATCTGAGCCACCAGGGGCTGAATATGGGTTCCCTGCTGGTATTCTGTGCTGTATTCGGTTTTGCCGGCTCTTTTGTCTCCCTGCTACTCTCCAAAACCATGGCCAAAATGAGCACAGGGACGCAGATTATTGAACAACCGCAAACAGCCCGGGAGCAGTGGCTGGTTGAGACGGTCAGGGAACTCTCTGAAAAGGCCAGCATCGGCATGCCGGAAGTGGGTATCTTCCACTCCCCGGAAGCCAATGCCTTTGCCACCGGGTGGAATAAAAATGCCGCGCTGGTTGCGGTTAGCGAAGGGCTGCTGGACCGCTTCAGCCCGAACGAAGCCCGTGCAGTTATTGGTCACGAAATTGGCCACGTTGCCAACGGCGATATGGTTACCCTGAGCCTGATCCAGGGGGTTGTGAACACCTTTGTCATGTTCTTTGCCCGGATTATCGGTTATGCCGTTGATTCCTTCCTGCGTCGTGATGATGAAGACGAAGGTGGCGTCGGTATGGGTTTTTACATAACCAGCTTTATCGCCGAGATTATTCTTGGTTTTCTGGCCAGTGCTATCGTTATGTGGTTCTCCCGTCAGCGGGAATTCAGGGCAGATGAAGCCGGTGCCGAACTGGCCAGCCGCAGAGATATGATTGCCGCACTGGAACGCCTGCGTGCCGAGTATGAAGCGCCGAGTGCCATGCCTGCAACCATGACTGCCTTTGGTATCCGCAGCGGTGATCGCAGTGGACTGGCAGCCCTGTTTACCAGTCACCCGCCGTTAGACCAGCGCATTGAAGCGCTACGCGCTCACCATTAAGTTCCCCCTTAAGGCCGGTAATCCCCGGCCTTTTTTAACCACTCAGTGCACAACAAAAAAAGGTTTTCCGTCGAACCGTTTGTGATCTTTAAATGTCAACCAGCGCCGGACAGATGAAAAGACAGGACTGAGAAAAACCGCTCCGGTCTATCAACAGCTGCTATTGACTGTTTATAATGGGGTTTTTCGTTAGAACCTTTCGATATGCAACTTTTGTCGCCAGAGCCAGTCTGGATCAATAACAATCAGTCACTTGAAGACTATTGCCAGCGATGGTCCAGGCTTGATGCCATCGCTCTGGATACTGAGTTTATTCGTACAGACACTTTCTACCCACAGCCAGGGCTGATTCAGGTGGGCACAGGCGCGGATGTTTTTCTGATCGATCCACTGGCCATTGATCAGTGGCAACCACTGGCCAGATTGTTTGAAGACAACTCGGTGGTTAAAGTCCTTCATGCCTGTAGTGAAGACCTGGAAGTGTTCAAGCTGTTAACCGATACCGTTCCCAGACCACTGTTTGATACCCAGCTGGCCGCAGCGTTTGCTAACCTGGGATTTTCCCTTGGTTATCAGGCCCTGCTCAGGCAAGTACTGAACATTGATCTGCCCAAGGATGAGACAAGGTCTAACTGGTGCCAGCGACCATTGACGGATGCCCAGATTCGCTATGCCAGCCTGGATGTTGCACATTTACTGGAGATTTATCAGCACCTGGAGCAGCTGTTGGTGCCAACGCCGAAAAAGGCCTGGCTGGAGGATGAGTGCCTGGCCATGACGTTGAATGTGCTGCCTTTTGATCCGGGAAATGCCTGGAAAGAGGTAAAACGAGGCTGGCAATTGCGCCCCCAACAATTGGCTGTACTAAAGGCACTCTGCCACTTTCGGGAAGTTGCCTCCCGCAGTCTGGATGTTCCTCGCAACCGGGTTATCCCCAAAGGCAGCCTCTGGCCACTGGCGAGGTTTCAGCCTAAAGCCATGAATGCCCTGCGGGAAATACCAGAAATGCGTGCCAGTATTATCCGCAACCATGGCGAGCAGATAGTGGATATTATCAGATCGGCCAGTCAGATTCCGGAAGCACAAAGGCCTGAAAAGCTGCCTCTGCCACTGCCAAAAAATGTCAGGGATTGGGGTAAGCAGATCAAAACACTGATGTCGCAACTGGCTGTTGAATTGCAGTTGCCTATGGAGCTGCTGATGCCGGGCAAATTAACCACACCACTGCTGCGCAGCTGGCTGGATCATGGTCGTTTTATGCTACCGGATACCCTCAAGGGCTGGCGTCGTGATATCATCGGCACCCCGCTGATTCAGCAGCTCAATCAATTAAGTCAACAGGAAAAAGGCCATTGAATGAAGTCTCTGGTGACCATCTATAAAAGCCCGAAAAGGGAAGGTATGTACCTGTACCTGAACAAGGGAGCTATATTGGAAAAGACCCTGCCAGAGGCATTATTGCAAGCCTTTGGCAAACCGGTGCATGTTTTTGACCTGTTGCTGACGCCGGAGAAAAAGCTGGCACGGGTAGAGACTGCCAGTGTCCTTCAGGGGATTTCCGATCATGGCTTCTATCTGCAAATGCCCCCCAAAGAGCAGGATGATTACCTGATCAAACTGCCGGATGAGTTTCTTTCATTTAACGACCCAACATGACCGCAAAACCTTTCTGGGAAACCAAAACCCTGGCAGAAATGACCGCCGATGAGTGGGAAAGCCTCTGTGATCGTTGTGGTCGCTGCTGCCTGCACAAACTGGAAGATGAAGATACGGATACGGTTTATTACACGTCAGTAGCCTGTAAACTGCTGGACACCGGCAGCTGTCAATGCCAAAACTACCCGAACCGTAAAGACATCGTGCCGGAATGTACAGTACTGACGCTGAAAGATGTTGAGCTGTTCCACTGGCTGCCCGAAACCTGCGCCTATCGGCTGATCAGCGAAAAGAAACCGCTGTTTGACTGGCATCCACTGTTATCCGGCTCCTGTGAATCTATCCATCAGGCCGGAATCTCGGTAAAAGGATGGGTACATTCAGAAAATGATATTGCAGAAGATGATCTTGAGGACTATATCATTCCCCACAATATGATTGGCTGAAGGATCAACAGCATTTAATACGACCTTCATCCAACATTCATACAATGAATCAGTCCGGTAACCTCCCTGAAATTTTGATCAAATGACAGGACGTTATTTATGTTTTGCTCAGTTAGCCATGCTCAAACAACAGCAATAATGACCTCTCCGGCATTTAGCTCAGTGCGTGTCCGGTGTGGCACTGTTGCCACCGTGTCAGGCCGTTGTATCAGCATGGTTGATGAGCCGAAAAGGCAGAGTTTTGAAAACGCCAGCCCTGGCACAGAACATTCACTGAAACATTGTGGGCTTGCAGCCAGACAGGTAGAAGGCAAGCCTGCACAGCCACCGCTTATGCTTGCCATTGAGGTGGCAGATGACACCTTGTCAGCATCATGTTGTCGTAAAGATAACTGCAAAGAAAACAGCGAATCCACGGTAGGCCAGGAGGGTGATACTCTGGGGCATAGAGAGCCCTCAGCTTATAGAGAGCCCCCCGTGTATGGGAAGCCTTCAGCACTGCAAAAGCCCGGTAAAAAAAACGATTGTTGTATTATTGACATCGAAGGCAGCACCAATAAATCACCGCTCCTGCTTGCAGAAGAGAACGCAGGCAATACGGCCAGCGAAACCATTAGTGCTATTGAAGGTGACTCTGCGCTCATCAGTCAGTTAAATGAACACGGTTTTGCCAGTGATATTTTTTCTGAAGTCCTGCAAACACTCAATCCCCAAAAAGTATATTCCCGATATGTCGTCCAGCATGATGACACACTGAAAAAGTTTGCCGCCAAAGTATTATGTAACGGGGCGGCAGGCACTATTTCTGCTGATGCACTGGACTATATAAGTCAGGCAAAAGGTGCAGCAGGTATTATCTCTGCCATGGTGGCTATTGGCATCGTTGATGGTCTTTATTCCTGTGGCAAGCATCTTCATGAGCATCGGCAACAGCCTGACAATATCCTGCGAATACTGGGTTATGGTACGTACAAATGTATCAGGCCAGTCATGAACCTGCTTCCTGAAACGTTTTGCCAATGTGTCAGAAAAGCCTATATCTATGGGTCTCTTTCCGGTGCCAGTGCAACCCTGCTGGCGGACTTCCTGTCGCACTTATCAAAGTTCGCCATGACAACCTCAGCGGCTTCCTTTATCACTGGGTACGCATGCCCCATACTGTTGCTGGTCCTTACCTCAGCAGGAGGGATGAGCGGAATAATATCCGCTTATGAAAATTATAAAAAAACATCGCCTGCTAGGAGCTTGTCGGACTTAAGACTGTCCTACGCGGCAACTGCTCCTGCGTTGCCCTAGCTCCTGCATCCATGCAGTCGTGCGGTTGCGATAAATTGGTCTAAAAATTCCTGCTTCTTCGTCAAATAGCCCCGCTATTCTCCTCAGAAGCAGAAATTTTTATCCTCAATTTCTCGCAATCCTCGCTACGGGGTCGCCTAGACGGACGCTTAAGTCCGACAGGCTCCTGGCTTCTCAGTCCGACAGGCTCCTGAGCAACGTCAGACTTCATTGAAAACGGGGCTTTTTATTGCCCAATCAGGCACTGGTCACCCACTCGGAAACAAAGTCATTAACATCCAATACAGGCACTTTCTTTTTAGCGCCAGCTGGCTTGCCAAGGTAGATAAAACCCATCAGCTGCTCGTTGTCGGCAAGACCCAGCCCTTTTGCCAGTCGTGGGTGGTAACAAAGCTCCCCGGTTCGCCACATTGCCCCGACCCCCTGGGCATGGGCCGCCAGCAGCAGAGAATGAACTGCGGCCGCCAGTGACATCTTCTGTTCAATCTCCGGCACCTTTGGATGCTGCTTAACCGGGCAAATAGCCAGTACCAGCATAGGGGCTCGGAGCGGCATCCCTTTGAAACGTGCCAGCGCATCTTTTGAAAGGTCAGGCTGATCCTCAAGGACTGCCTGCGCCATCAGCTCACCCAGCGCTTCCCGCGCCTGGCCACTGATTTTTAAAAATCGCCAGGGGCGAATACGGCCATGGTCAGGGGCTCTCAGGGCTGCCTTGAACATGACATCCAGTTGCTGATCGCTGGGTGCTGGTTCCTCCAGGATGGGGGTCGATACCCTTTCCAGCAAAAGCTCTATACCATTCATCAATAACTCACTCCCACCAATTACAGATTTGAGCGTTCCTGCATGTTAGAATGACCTGCCCACAGCAAATTGCTGACGGTATTATCAGGTCTGGCTATGAACCAATTTTAATGCAATCCAATAAGAATACTGTATCTCCGCCCCAGAGTCGTGCTCCCCGGCTCTCTCCAAGAGTCCTGGCCTATTGGCTCGCTGCCTCGGTGATGGTTTACGGGCTGGCCAACCAGTACCTTCCTTCTGTTTTCCTGGGCGCTGTCGCTTATTTATCGGTTTTTCCCTGGCTTTCCAACCTGGCGATCAACGTGGTATTTCGCGCCAGCAATCAAAAGACAGTGGACAACAAAAAGCCTCTGGTTACCCTTTTACTGGATTCTTTGAATGTTGGAGCCTTAATCACCCTTGCCGATTTCCCGATGGTCAGTGGCATGCTGCTGGTGGCTCTGCTGACAGGCTGGGCGATTTACCTTCAAGGGCTGAGGGGGCTGATGATCATCATTCCCCCTGCAGCAGCTGCCATATCTATTCATCACTTTATTGAACCTGATTTCACCATTTCAGCCGGGCAGGATGCAGTGTTTATCAGTCTGCTTGGAATGCTTATTTTCATATCCTACTGTGCCTATGTCCTCAGGCTCAGAGAGCAGCATTTTCAGGCTATTCAGCTCAGTGCCCAGCAACAGCGGCAACGTTACAGCAGGCTTGCCAGCAGTCTGGCCAAATACCTTTCTCCCCAGGTATGGGAATCCATTTTTTCCGGTAAGCGCAATACCAAACTGGAGAGCCAGCGAAAAAAACTGACGGTCTTCTTTTCCGATATCAAAGGCTTTACTGATCTGGCCGAAGCACTTGAGCCAGAGGTGCTGACAGAGTTGCTGAACACTTACCTGAACGACATGTCCCGTATTGCTCTGAAATATGGGGGAACCATCGATAAATTTATCGGTGACAGTATTATGATTTTCTTTGGTGACCCTAAAACCCGGGGCTATCAAAAAGATGCCCTGGCCGCTGTTTCAATGGCCATTGAAATGCAGAAACACATGCAAGTACTGCGCAAGCAATGGATCGCCAAAGGGGTCGAGAACCCACTTCAAATCAGGATTGGCATCAATACCGGTTACTGTACGGTGGGTAATTTCGGTGCCGAGTCCCGTATGGATTACACCCTCCTGGGGCGTGAGGTGAATTTGGCCAGTCGGCTGGAAAGCGCAGCAAAACCCAACCAGATTCTGCTGTCCCATGAAACCTGGTCGCTGGTTAAGGATGTGGTACTTTGTCAGTCCAAGGGAGAGATACAGGTAAAAGGCTTCAGTCGTTCGGTGCCTATTTATAAAGTGATCGATCTGCGCCGCAATCTTGGTCAGCAGAAAAGTTATTTTGAACTCGACAGCAAAGGCTTTTCCTTCAGTCTGGATACCAACAGTATTGATGAGTTCGAGCGTAAAAAGATCATTCAGACGTTAGATGAGGCAACACAGAAGTTACTGAAAGATGATCTGTCGAGCCCGGCAAAACCGGGACGAAAAACAATTGTCCAGACCCTGGTAAAGTAATTACTCAAGCCATCGGTTCAGTAATGTATCTAACGCTTTTTTATTGAAAGGCTTGGCAATGTGGCCATTCATCCCTGCGTCCCGGCATCGTTCTTTGTGCTCTTCCAGTGTGTTTGCTGTTAGTGCGATGATGGGCGTCTGTCTGGTATTCGTCATTTTTCGCAGCTGTTTTGTTGCAGCGTAGCCATCCATTACGGGCATATTGCAGTCCATCAGGATCAGGTCAAACTTTTCAGTGGTGCAAGCTGTGATGCAATCCTGACCGTTGTTGGCAAGGTTTATATTGTACCCCAGCTGTTCAAGCATACCCTCAGTCACCAGCTGGTTGATCACATTGTCTTCTACTACCAGGATCCTTTTCTTCCTGAAGGCTGGCTGTTGATGGTCCGTTGCATTGTGTGGGTGATTGATGCTTTCTGGTGACCGGTTGTCGGGAATGCCAATGACTTCTGCACACTTTTTATAGAGCTTTTGCTGAGTCACCGGCAGTGAGAGCCATAACAGATTATCAGGCATTTCACGGGGCTGTTCATAGCTGATAAAGATCGTTTTACATTGAGGACGGTGTTGAGCCATATTCAGGGCCAGGGATTGTTGATCAGTGATAATGAGCGATTCGGTTGAGTCGTAATCAATGTTCAGACCGCTGTCGTCAGGCTCAACAATACGACAGGGTACATTCCAGTAGCTGAGCAACCGGTGACAGATTTGCTGTGTGGATTCTTCACAGGCCAGTAATACCGGCTGGTTTTCCAGGGTAATGGTGGCTTCACTGGTTATCTGTTCAGGTTGTGTTAAGGGCAGTTTTATCGAAAAAGTACTGCCCTGCTTTTCCCGGGACATGACCCTGATGGATCCATCCATTGCTTCCACCAGCTCCTTGGTCAGTGCCAGCCCCATACCGGAGCCCCCGTAGCTGTCATAGATCGCATTGCTGGCCTGGGTAAAAGGGGTGAAAATTGCTTCGAGGGCCTTTTTGGGGATGCCAATCCCGGTATCGGTAATGTTAATGATCAGTTCAAGACGGTTTTCGCTAAGCGGTTTTGAGTCCAGTGATAGTTTGATCTCACCCTGATGGGTGAATTTAATGGCATTACCCAGAAGGTTATTAATGACCTGACTGATGCGGGTAGGATCACCAAGCAGAGTGGTTGGCAGCGTTGGGTCAATATCACAGGTCAGTGGAATATTTTTTTCGTAGCTCTTCTGACTCAACAACACGACCGATTCTTCAATGATTTCACGCAAATTGAAATGAGTATGTTCAATGGCAACTTTGCCGGACTCCAGCCTGGCCAGGTCGAGCAAGCTATTGAGCAGTCGGACCAGTCGAACGCCTGACTGACGAGCCAGATCGAGGCGCTCATATTGTTTGTCGGTCAGTTCTTCATTAATGGTCAGCTCCAGCATGCCTAAAATGCCATTCAGTGGCGTGCAAATCTCATGGCTCAGGTAAGAAAGCTGTTCTCCACGAATTCTGGCTGAACGAAGTGCGGCCTGCCGGGCTTTCTCAAGTTCCGCATTGGCCTTGAATAGCGCGTTATTGTTTTCCAGCAGTTCCTGCGTCCTGTCAGCAATGCGAAGTTCAAGATCATGGCTATGTTTTCTAAGCTCATTCTCGGCAAGACTTAGATGATATAGCTGTTTTTCAATATCATCCTGAAACTCATTAAATGCGCTGGTCAGGAGCCCTATTTCATCTTTTTGATGTTTCCCGGAGATTGCCAGTGTTTTATGTTCGCAGCCTGTTCGAACCTGCTTTACGTGACGGGCCAGTTTCAAGAGTGGTTTGGTTAGCATCAGATAAAACATGCCCTGCAGAGCCAGCGCCAGCAGCAAGGTCCGGACCAGTCCAAACACCAGGGTGAGTACTGAGCGATCCAGAAACTCCTGACCGGAAGGGCGCGTGTCAGCGGTGATGGTCAGAGTACCAAGCTCTTCTTCAAGGTCGTAAGGCACTGACAATTGTTGCTGATAAGTTCGTGTGGTGCCAAAGAAGAGGTCGGTAAATTGTCTTTGTTCGTCAGGATTTTTTGCGGTTCCGGCTTTGGCCAGAACCAGGTTGTCGGTGTCAATAATTGCTGCACTGAGAATTAACGGCGACTCAATGAGTCCATTCACCAGCTCTATGGCCAGCTCTTCATCCAGGTTGTAGGCGATACGTGATGCGGGTGCCTTGCTGATGTCCAGATAAGCCTGAATGGCACTATCGATGCTCTTGTCCTGAGTCTTATAATCGTGAGTTACCTGGAAGACACTGAAAATCAATCCCAGAATAAATGCAACGCTGACTGTGTATTTGACTTGCTTAAAAGAGAGTCTGTCCCTAAGCCTCATATTTCTCTGCCTTTCCCGGGCGATAAGTGGCCCATCTAATCGTTAAAATGGCTGTTTTTCAAGAACCATTGATGAAAAAATAAAGAGGGGTTGACTCTGTGGTAAGTGATGATTAGTATACGCATCCGCTGCAGCAATGCACGAAGGTTTGCGTCCCCTTCGTCTAGTGGCCTAGGACACCGCCCTTTCACGGCGGTAACAGGGGTTCGAGTCCCCTAGGGGACGCCAATTTCCTGCCTGAAACTTCTCTTTTATCTGCCTCCTCCTCCGCAAGCTAATCTACTAGAAAATCGTCTTGTTTTTGATCAGGATTTCAATTTTCTTCAGCACCTTTCTGTTCAGCATCGTATTCAACGATATCTTCCATGGTCTATCAATTCCAATGATGAGGAATGCATTTCAAAACCAGGGCAAGCTTTGGTCTGTTTGACTATCTTTGCGGTTGCCGAATGAAAAAACGGTCAGCCTTCTGGGTGGCCAGCCACTTATTATCCGTGTCACAGGGTCTGCAGATGACTACTCAGCGGCATGAGCTTTTTTCCATTAGCGGCCTGGCCATTGGTCATGCATCAGATATCGAAAGGTTGACCGGAGTGACGGTGCTGCGCTTTGATCAGGGCGTGACAGCGGGTGTTGATGTGCGCGGTGCCGCTCCCGGAACCAGGGAGACGGAGTTGCTAAGGCCTGAAAACCTGGTGGATTCTGTCCATGCCATTGTGCTTTGTGGTGGCAGTGCGCTTGGTCTGGAAAGTATGAACGGGGTCAGTCGTTACCTGGAGGAGCAGGGCATTGGGTTACCCACAGGCTTCGTCAGGATTCCGGTTGTCACCGGTGCGGTGCTATTTGACCAGTCGGTCGGCGATGCCTCTGCCCGACCCAGTGAGCAAATGGGGTATGAAGCCACCAGGTTGGCCAGTCGCTGCGACATTGGAGAAGGTAATGTCGGTGCCGGTACCGGGGCATCAATTGGTAAAGTTGCCGGGTTTGACCGGGCGACAAAAAGTGGCATCGGTTGTTACGCCATCAGGCTGAGAGGAGGGTTGGTTGTCGGTGCCGTGGTGGCTGTCAATGCCTGGGGAGATGCTGTTGCCGGTGATAAGCTTATTGCCGGCACCAGGAGCGAAGATGGACAGCAGTTTGTTTCTGGTATGGATCTCTTAATGAATGACCAGGCCGTTCAAGCACTGCCCGGGGCAAATACCACTATCGGCGTGGTGGTGACTAACGGGAAATTAACCAAAGCCCAGGCTTTAAAGATGGCACAAATGGGGCATGATGGTTTGTCGCGAGCCATTCGCCCTGCACACTCAATGTACGATGGTGATACCATTTTCAGTGCAGCAACCGGCGAAGTGGATGCTGATGTAAATGTTTTGGGTATTGTGGGGGCGGAGGCTGTGGAACAGGCGATATATCGTGCCGTTAACACCGCATCGGCAGCGGGTGGCTTACCGTCGATTCACGATATACGGGCATAATAATCCTTTTCTGGTAATAAGTCTGCCTCGTATATCCGGCCCGTGGCAGGCTGGATGGTGGACAGCTCCTGTTCATCATTATATAACAGCACCTTTACTATCCTATGACCAGAATAAATCAGGGGTAAGCATGAAGCTTTCTGCCTTTGGCGAAAAATTCACCAGCCATTCCGGCATCCTTTCATTAATGGATGATCTGGGTAATGCCCTTGCTGATGGTAAAGATATGATTATGATGGGCGGCGGTAATCCGGCCCATATCCCCGAAGTGGAAGCTGTATTCAGGCAGCGACTGCGGCAAATTACCGAGAGTCAGGCGGAGTTTACCCGGCTGGTGGGTACCTATGATCCTCCTCAGGGAGAAAAAGACTTCGTCCGTGAGATGGCGGCTTTTCTTAACCGTCAGTTTGGCTGGCAGCTGACGGCAAACAATATTGCCTTGTCTAATGGCAGCCAGGCCGCTTTTTTTATGCTGTTCAATATGTTTGCCGGACGTTATGGGGATGGCGGGCACAAGCGTATCCAGTTACCGCTGGCACCGGAATACATCGGTTATGCCGATGCCGGGCTGAGTGATGATTTTTTTGCGGCCAATAAGCCTGAAATTGAGCATCTGGATCAGCATACCTTCAAATACCGGGTGGATTTTCAGGAGCTGGTGATTGATGACAGTATTGGTGCCATTTGTGTGTCACGCCCTACCAATCCAACCGGTAATGTACTGACAGATAGTGAAATTGAGCGGCTCGACAGTCTGGCCCTGCAACATGATATTCCCATGATCATTGATGGTGCCTACGGCACGCCGTTTCCAAAGTTGATCTTTACCGAAGCGACTCCCCGCTGGAACGAACACACCATTCTTTGCCTGAGCCTGTCCAAACTGGGGCTCCCGGCGGTCAGAACCGGTATTGTGGTGGCCAATGAGCAGGTTATCAGAGCACTGTCGGGTATTAATGCCATTATGAATCTGGCACCAAACAGTACGGGTAGCCTGCTGGCACTGGATATGATCCGGGATGACAGCATTAACGCTCTTTGTGAGAATGTGATTCGACCTTACTATCAGGAGAAGGCTCAGTTTGCTGTGAACTGCCTCAAAGAGAAACTGGGTGATATTCCCTGGCATGTTCATAAACCGGAAGGGGCAATGTTCCTCTGGTTATGGTTTGAAGGCCTGCCTGTCTCCAGCCTGGAATTGTATGAACGACTGAAGGCAAGAAATGTGCTGGTGGTTTCCGGGCATTACTTCTTTCCGGGCATAGACGACGACTGGCCTCATAAGCATGAATGCCTCAGGCTGACGTATACCCGTGATCATCAGGACGTTGAACAGGGGCTGACTATTCTGGCGGAAGAAGTACACAAACTTTACAGGTAAACACGTGCAGCTGAATTGTGATATGGGGGAGAGTTTTGGCCCCTGGCAAATGGGCAATGACCAGGCAGTGATGCCATGGATTGATATGGCTAATATTGCCTGCGGCTTTCACGCTTCTGACCCCGATACCATGAGTGACACTGTGCAACAGGCGGTGGAGTGCGGTGTCACGGTTGGTGCTCACCCCGGATATCATGACAAGGCCGGGTTTGGTCGTCGCCCCATTCCTCACAGCCCTGAAAGTATCACCGCCCTTGTGGCTTACCAGGTTGGCGCACTGGATGCTATCTGTCAGCAGCATGGCACCCGGGTAAAGTACATTAAACCCCATGGTGCCCTTTACCATGGGATGATGAATGACCCGGATGTGTTTGAAGCCATTGTGATTGCCGCGGCAAATATGGAGATCAAACCAGCGCTTATGATTCAGGCACTGAGCAATAATGCGTTGCAAAAAAAGACAGCTGACAGGTATTCAGTACCACTGATTTATGAAGCCTATGCAGACAGGGCTTATGACGATCATGGCCTGCTGGTGTCAAGAACCTTGCCAGGGGCTGTTCACCGGGATTCAGCCACGATTCTTCAGCAGGTGAGAGGCTTGCTCTCGGGGGAAGTGAGCACCATCAGCGGAAAGCGGCTGAAGCTGAACGCCGATAGTCTGTGTGTTCATGGTGATAATCCTGACGCCATAGCGCTGATCCAGCAGATTCATCAGATTGTAAAGTCGCCAGACGCTGCGTCATGATGGATATCCAGCCTGTGTCAGAATCAGCGTTGATCATACGGTTGGGTGATCATATTGATACTCAGCTGGCAATAAAAACAGGCACTCTGGCTGACCATATCAGAGATAGCTGTTCGTCAGAGCTTATTGAAGTTATCCCTTCTTATACGACCATCTATATTCAGTACCACCCGCTGAAAACGGATTTTATCGCGTTAAAAAGTCGGCTGCAGGGGCTGGTTGATGCTTTTTTTCTGTCTAATGATAAAGATGATCGTGCCCGGAAGGCCAGCAAGATAATCACCTTGCCCGTTTATTACAGCCTGGAGACGGGGCCGGATTTACCGGAGGTTGCACAGTTTCATAACCGCACAGTGGCAGATGTTATCCAGATTCACAGTAAGTCGACTTATGTCGTTTGTGCTATCGGCTTTAGCCCTGGTTTTGCTTTCCTGGGGGCAGTTGACTTCGCGATTGCCACGCCAAGAAAGTCCGAGCCCCGAAAAATGCTGCCAGCAGGCAGTGTCGGGATTGCTGACCAGCAAACCGCTGTCTATCCATCCGACTCCCCCGGCGGTTGGCAGATAATTGGGAATTGTCCGGTTTCTTTGATTGATTTTGACAAAACACCCATGTCACCTTTCTCTGTGGGTTTGTCTGTGCAGTTCCAGCCTATATCACGGGATGAGTTTTTTGCGCTTGGAGGTACTTTGTGGTCGCACTGGAAGTCCTGGACCCGGGGATGATGACGCAGCTTCAGGATACTGGTCGAACGGGAGTGGGTTACCAGGGCCTGGCCCAGGGTGGCCCTATGGATTTACATGCTTATTGCTGGGCAAATTATCTTCTGGGAAACCCTATGTTCTGTTCCCAGTTGGAGATAACCGGTGGACAGGCAAGGTTTTTAGCGCATCAAGCCATCACGCTGGCGTTAACCGGGGCTGATCTGGGAGCCAGAGTCAATAGTCAGGCTGTGGAAGGGTGGCGGACCCTGCATCTGAATAAAGGCGATACCTTATCATTTCAGTTTCCCAAAAAAGGGCTGAGAGCCTATCTGGCCATTCCCGGCGGCTTTGCTGCACCCGTCGTCTTTGGCAGTGTGGCGACCGTGGTCAGGGATGGTATTGGTGGGTTAGGGGTCAGAGTTGCGAAGGAAGACAGTGGTAGTCTGATAAGGCAGGGGGATTATCTCAAGACCGTTTCCCAAGAGGTAGTTAAACCCGGCATAAACCGCATGGTGCCAGCCCGGTATATCCCGGAATATGCCGGGCCACTGAGCCTTAATCTGATGGAGTCGTATCAGGCCCGGGCTTTTTCTGCGCAGAGCCGGAAAAGTCTCTATCAGTCCCGGTTCACGCTTTCTCCCAATAGCGACCGTATGGGGTATCGATTGGCAGGGGCTCAAATTACGCCCCCCTTCAGCGGGGTGATTTCTGAAGGCATCGCCCTGGGGGCTGTTCAGATAGCTGAAAATGGTCAGCCAATTATTCTGATGCGCGACCACCAGACACTGGGTGGCTACCCCAAGTTCGGCTGTGTTGCCCAGTTGGATTTGAATAGGCTGGCACAGGCAATGCCGGGAACCCCGATACGCTTTCAGCCGATATCTTTTCAGGCAGCAGGACAAAAATTAAAAAGCTTCTACTCCTTCTTTAATCTGTAACCTTCCGTTTTCCCGTCAGGTATTGTTCTTGCGTTATGGCAAAACAATTCTACATTTGTCTGAAAAGAGGTGAGACTCGATGAATATGTTCAGTTTCCCTGTGCCGATGATTTCAGGCGTATTGGCGGGTGCAGTTTTGTCTGTATCTGCGGTTTTTGCTGCGGGCAGTACTGTGCCTGCGACACCTGCGTACCTTGAGCAGCCTGGCAAGCTCAGATCCATGGTGCCCCTTGACCAGCTGATAGCGAGAACCCGGCATACATTCGGGGTCAAGGCTACTGACGTGGTTGTATACTCAGCCCGGTTGCAGGAAGAAGAGCATCAGAAGGTGTTTGTTATCGACTTTATTGATGCCAATAACCGGTTGGAGCGCGTTGTTTATGGTGCTTTCAGTGGCAAGCAGATTGATCATGCCCCTATGCAGGTACCCATGCCAATGGAAGAGATCTTG
The DNA here is from genome assembly GCF_049310245.1 of Endozoicomonas sp. ALB115. NCBI lineage: Bacteria > Pseudomonadati > Pseudomonadota > Gammaproteobacteria > Oceanospirillales > Endozoicomonadaceae > Endozoicomonas > Endozoicomonas sp. ALB115. Next base: position 44,850 of record NZ_JBLYZG010000025.1, read on the forward strand.
TCAAAGGTGGAAAGTAAGTACCCCGGAGCAAATAGAATTCGAACCTGGCTGGAGAGGCAGGGTGGTAATATGGTCTATGTTATAGAGCTGGCTGACAAACAGTTTAAAGTGAAGCGTCGCCAGTTAACGATGGACGCTTATACCGGCAGAGTGATCACAGACGTAACGTATGACCTGAAACCGGATGGCAAGCGGATATCCCTTGAGCAGATTATCAAAAATGCACGGAAAAAATACCGTGGGATGGTTGTGCTGAGAACCCGAAGCAGTGTCAAAAACAATATGAATGTCAGGGAAATCATTTTTCTGGATGACAATCATATAAGACATAAGATGGTGGTAAATGCGGTTAACGGGGAAGTGATAGAAGACAGAATTACGCCGCTCGGATGGATCTAGCCCGGATATTTCATAAACGTGCTCTCGCTTGTCCTTTGTCGCTCTAAGGGAGTTTTGCTCAGTCGACCGTACTCCCCGGTACGGCGCTCCCTCACAAAATCCCTTAGAGCGACAAGCGACAAAGTCCTCGGCTTTAGCATCCAGCGTCGCCCTATCTCCTACATCCATGTGGTTGTGTGCGAGAATCGGGGCAGTTTATGAAATATCCGGGCTAGACTTGATGACAGTTTACTGAGGAGAGTCTTTGTGGATCCAAGCCGTGCCCAGTTATCAAATATCCCAGGCCTTGGTGCAAGCAGCCTGGCCAGAGAGTTGCAACCGCTAACTAACGAGATTATCGAGCGTCGGTTTTGTGGTCTGTGTGCAGAGTATATTGAGCGTCCTCCCTTTATGGCTTCCCGTTGTTGCGAACATAACTACCACTATGGCTGTACTGTCGTGATGACCCGGGAGGTTGCTCAGTGTTCAGTCTGTAAAAAAACACCTGTTGAGTTTACCAGAGATACTGATTTTGCCGAAGAGGTGAAGAAGTACGACTGGAGTCTTTTTGAGCCAGCGTCGGCCGCTGGTAGCTGTGCACCGATCCAGGCCTTCGATAGTGAAGCAGTCAGTGAACAAGCTGGAGCGATTGGTGCAGTTTCAGGACCAACTGGGCTATCAGGGACCCGCAACCAGCAAGTTGTCGATGTAGAGGAGGCCGAAAGAGCTCTTGCTCAGCCAGGTATTTTCGTACAGCAAAATTTGGTCGCTCAGGAACTGGTACCGCCCGGGGCTCCTCATCTTCATCCTGCTCTGCCGACAGTTGCCCAAACGATCGTTCGCCCCTCACTGAAGCTGAATATGGTCAGTATGACCAAGACATTTGAGCGGCTTTTGGGGCAACTGTGGATGCCAGTCGAGCTGCAGTCTCTGGCAATGCAAAGAGGGTATAGCTTTCTTAGACAGATGATGGATGTCGGTGTGGTGCCCAGATGGCAGCAAATGTGTGATAAAGAAGATCATCTTTGCGGCAAACAGATGAATATTGACAAGTCCGGTGGTGCCCGTGCGTTCTTTACCGCTATGCAGCAACATCTTGATCAGCTGGCACCGGAACACCGGTTCTTTGTTACCTTCGCCTGCTCACGGCAGAATCCGGTAACGGGTTGCCCGGAACCGGTCTCACCAGTGGTGCGAATTTTTCGTCACCCGACTGAACCTCATCTGATATTTCTATTTACTATCGGTGAGCCGGTACCGAGCCGTGCCCTTGGGCGCCTGGTTTATTGGAGTTTTGCCAGTGGTACCCAGTTAGTGAAATACCTCCAGTTTCTTATGCTGGTCAGTGAGGCAACCCAGGCTATATTTGTTCGTCCGACCAAAAAGGGAGAGTCTGATGCCGAAGGTCTGGATAAAATCGATGTCAAGGCGTTTGTGCAGCAGTACCCGCCGAGGGATTTCGGACTGGGGGATCCGTCAAAAAATAACAGGAGGATTCTGCTTTATGCCGCCCAGAGTCTTGGCTTGCAGCGTATCCGCAAAGAGGATGCTGAAAAGGTTACCCTGCTGAATAACATGATTGAGGGCAATCTGCGCGACTCTCAACTGACCGTCAAAAATGTGATTGACCATATATTGGGGCTTGGTTATCGCAAGGAGCGAGGGGTACATCTCATTTTTGACATGCCTGCCACGCAGATGCCCGGGCTGCCCGGGATAGATGTTGAGCTGAATAGACAAATGATCAATTTGCAGAACGATTTAGCCGATGTCTTGATAGAGATGTATAACCAGCGAGCAACTAGCAAAACGGACTATATACTTGTTGAGCTTGAGCCAGAGGTATCCACTTTGCGAGAAGAGATTCTGGTGCTGGTCCTGGATACCGACAGACTCTACCTGGTGAATATGAAAAACAGGTCGGTGTCTGTCCAGTGTTCGTCCAGCATTGATGATATCTGTGACTTCTGTCAGGTGTTTATGAGCGGCTGTCAAATCCTGAAGGCAAATATTATCTCTTATGCGCCGATCCAAACCAAAAAAAGTCTCGCTGAATAGCCTCCTGGAGCGGGATAAAGTCTGGAAACGTATTTTTACGTAATGTCTTCCGTATCGTCCGGCGCTAGTCTATGCCCGAGTGAAGTTCGATTCGGAGCTGGACAGAAATAACCGGTCTATGGATGATGTGACTCCCTGAATCCTGACCGTAGGCAGTAATGACATTGTCACTTTCTACTTAAAGATCGCTGGATTGGGTAAGTAAAGAACAACAAATGACCTGACACAGGAAACTGTATATGACTGTTGTGACTGTTGATATCGAGAAGAATTTGCAGAACCGTCATTTTCTCAAGCTACTGGACTTCTCCCCAATGGAGATCAGCCACTTGCTGGAGCGTGCAGCACAGCTGAAAGCGGCAAAGCGATCCGGTACTGAGGAGCAGTATTTAACCGGGCGAAATATTGCCCTGATTTTTGAAAAGGCCTCGACCCGAACCCGATGTGCCTTTGAGGTGGCCTGTTTTGATCAGGGAGCCAATGTCACCTATATCGGTGGTGGCTCGCAAATGGGGGCCAAAGAGACGGTGAAAGATACTGCCCGGGTACTGGGGCGTATGTACGACGGCATTGAATTTCGTGGTCATCTGCAGCAGCACGTTGAAGATCTGGCGGCTTATTCAGGGGTTCCGGTATGGAACGGTCTGACCGATGACTGGCATCCAACCCAGGTGCTGGCGGATTTTCTGACCATGCAGGAACACGGCAATGGTCGTTCACTGGGTGAGATGAAACTCTGCTATCTCGGTGATGGGCGCAACAACGTGGCTAATTCGCTGATGGTGGGTTCTGCGAAGATGGGGGTGGATTTCAGAATTGCTGCCCCGGCAGAATTCTTCCCTGCCCCTGAGCTTATCGAGCAATGTCGGGAAATTGCCCGGGAAACCGGGGCAAAGATTACCATCAGTGAGTCGGTGGATGAAGCGGTGGCGGGTTGTGATTTCCTGTACACCGACGTCTGGGTTTCCATGGGTGAACCGATGGAAGCCTGGGATGAAAGGGTCAAGCTTATGAAACCCTATCAGGTGAATCAGGCAGTGCTGCAAAAAACAGGCAATGCCAATGTCCGTTTCCTGCACTGCCTGCCAGCCTTTCACAACGATGACACGGTGATTGGCAAAGAAGTCGCTGACAAATTTGGTATGAACGGCCTGGAAGTCACTGAGGATGTGTTCGAGTCTGACGCCTCCATTGTCTTTGATCAGGCAGAAAACCGGATGCATACCATCAAGGCTGTGATGGTGGAAACATTGGGTAACAGTCGTTAGCCTCATGGAGTGTCGGTAGTCCGTGTCAATGACGGCTACCTTCCGGAATGACACGAAGCAATAAGTCTGACCTGCTGCTCAGGCGGAACTCTGCGAAACCCGTAGAATTGTCTACTCTATTAGATGTTTAATCTGGCGTTTTCCATTCGTTACCCGAAATGGTTCCTCAGTACTTTCCCTGTGAAAGTACTGAGTTGACTGTGTTAATGAGGCGAAAAAGTTGTTTTACAGGAGGCTTGGATAGAGCCAGCAGTACAGATCAGTGTTTGGGCTTATTAGCTTAAACATACGACAATTGGCTTATGTTGTGTGCAATGAGGCGTATCGCACTTACTCAGCGTTACCTGCATGACTGATGATCTCCTGAGCCCATGTCCATTCTCTTTTTTCCCAGCAGTATAGAGGAGCAGTAATGCCCCAGAGCCTATTGCGATACACCAATATTCTCAGCATCGTTGGTGACCTCATTCGCGTCCACGTTCCTAACCTGGCTGAGGGTAATGCCCAGGCCAACTATGGTGATCTGGCGTTGATTGAGCAGGATGGACAGACTTACTCCATGGCGCAGATCATCAAGATTGACCATGAAGAGGTTTCTCTCCAGGTTTTTGCCGGTACCAAGGGTCTGTCCACCGGAGCGTCGGTCTGCTTCCTGGGCCAGCCCATGAAGACCACCTACTCCCCCAATATTCTTGGGCGAATCTTCAACGGTGCCGGTGAGCCCATTGATGGTGGTCCTGCCCTGGAACAGGATCCCAGGGTGGAGATCGACGGACCTTCGGTAAACCCGGTTCGTCGTGTACTGGCTTCCCGCATGGTACGTACCAATGTGCCCATGATCGATGTCTTCAACACCCTGGTTGAGTCCCAGAAAATTCCTATCTTCTCCGTCGCCGGTGAACCCTACAACCGCTTCCTGGCCCGTATCGCCATTCAGGCAGAGGCGGATGTCGTTGTGTTTGGCGGCATGGGTCTGATCTTCGATGATTACCACTTCTTCCGCACTACCTTTGAAGAAGCCGGTGTCTCTGCCCGTACCATTATGTTCACCAACCTGGCGTCTGACCCGACGGTTGAACGTCTGCTGACGCCGGATATGGCGCTGGCGGTGGCGGAACACTTCGCCGTCGAAGAGTCCAAAAAGGTACTGGTTCTGCTCACCGACATGACCTCTTACGCCGACGCCATGAAAGAGATCGGTGTGGCCATGGACAAGATCCCTGCCAACCGTGGTTATATGGGGGATCTGTACTCCCAGCTGGCGCGTCGTTACGAAAAAGCCTGTGACTACAAGGGTGCCGGTTCTGTCACCATTCTGGCGGTGACCACCATGCCGGGCAATGACGTGACCCACCCGGTTCCGGACAACACCGGTTATATCACCGAAGGTCAGTTCTACCTGCACGAAGGGCACCTGGATCCATTTGGTTCCCTGTCCCGTTTGAAGCAGATGGTTCAGGGTAAAGAAACCCGCGAAGACCATCCCGCCATCATGAACACCATGATCCGCTTCTACTCAGACTCGGTGAACGCCGCCCAGAAACAGGCCATGGCCTTCGAACTGTCCAGCTATGACTTGAAAACCATCAAGTTCGGCAAGCTGTTCAAAAGACGCTTTATGTCTCTGGACGCTGCCATGTCTCTGGAGGAAGCACTGGATAAGTGCTGGGAGACCATGGCTGAATGCTTTGGACCGGAAGAGACCCTGATGAAACAGAGTCTGCTGGAAAAATACTGGCCCAACCCGGAGCAGCTTTCTTCAGAGAGTGATTCACACAGAACTGAGGAAGCTTCTGAAGCTGCAGCTGAGGCGTAATTATCATGGCCAAGGTAGCTCTCAACAAAAGTTCATTAAACAAAGAGAAGCGCAGTTTAAAGACGTACAACCGTTATCTGCCGGCGCTTGAACTCAAGCGTCAGCAGCTGATGATGGAACGTAAAAAGGCCGAAGAGGCGCTGGCACAGACACGGGAACATCTGGCGGAGGTGGAGCAGCTGGTCAGACAGCAGCTGCCAATGCTGGCAAGACAGGATGTTCCGGTGGATAACCTGGTGAAGGTAACGGATGTGCGCCTGACCCAGGAAAATATTGTCGGTACATCGGTTCCTCTGGTCGAGCACATTGAAATTGCGCTGACACCCTACAGTGATCTGGCCAAACCCCACTGGGTTGATTACCTGGTTGAGCTTCTGCAGCAGATGATTCGCCTGAGAATAGAACTCCAGGTTCGTCAGCTGCGCCACAGGGAGCTGGACAAGGCGACACGTACCACCTCCCAGCGGGTTAACCTGTTCTCCAAGGTGCTGATTCCCCAGACCAGAAAGAACATCCAGAAAATCCAGATCTATATGTCTGACCAGGACCGGGCCAGCGTCATGAACGCCAAGCTCTCCAAGGGCAAGGTTCTGGCCCAGGAAGCCAAAGGAGGTCATTCGCAGGTGGGCTGATATCCGGGTGGTATAACCTGCGAAAGCATTGATTATGGCTATTAAACGACTGAAAAAGATCACCCTTTACGGGCCCAGCCAGGAGAAGAGCAGCATTCTGAAAGAGCTGCAATCCCTGGGCTGTCTGCATTTGATTCCATTAACCGATAAACCAGTTGAGGTTCAGGTGCAGCCGGCGGAAGCCAGTGAAGCGAAAGCGTGGCTGGAGCGCAGCCCAAAGCAGAGACGGCAGGTTCGCAATGTTCGTGAACACAAGGATGCTGCCCGAGTAGACGACATTGTTCATAAGATTCTGGACAACAAGTCCAAATTCCGTGAGCAGTCCGATATTCGCGACAAGCTGCAGGAACGGATACGGGAAGTGCGCCCCTGGGGCGAGTTTGCTTTTCCTGCCCTGTCTGACCTGAATGGTCAACGGCTCTGGTTCTATGTTCTGCCCAATGGCGAACTGCCCGCGCTGAGGGATTCCCTTAAGCAGTGCGAGCTGCCCTGGGAACTGATTCATCAGAGCCAGAAAGACAGTTACGTTATCGTGGTTTCTGACAAGGAGCCCGAAGACTTTCTGCTGCCTGTGCATCGTTCTCATGTGGGTAAGATTCCACTTTCCCGCCTGGAAGAGATGCTGGATGAAGCAGAGGATGCCATCGAGGATCTGCTGGCTGAGCGGGAAGCGCTGACCCGCTGGCACTACCTTCTGGATCAGGTGCTTGCCGCCCGTCTGGACAGCGCTGATCTGCAGCAGGCCACCAGTGGCACTATGGATGAAGACAGCTTCTTCCTGGTGCAGGGCTGGGTACCGGTGGCTGAGCAGGCCAATGTTGAAGCCTTCACGGCTGCCCACGGTGTTGCGGCAATATTCGAGGACCCGAAAGTAGACGACAATCCTCCGACGTTACTGGACAAACCGGCAGGAACCGGTGGTGGTGCGGATGCCCTTGGTTTCTTCCAGACACCCAACTACCGCGCCTGGGATCCGGGTAATGTGGTGTTTTACTCATTCTCGCTGTTCTTTGCGATGATCATGAGCGATGCCATGTACTGTCTGATTTTCGGACTGATCATTTTCCTGCTCAGGGGCAAGCTCCGGCAGAGTGAAACCGGTCGTCGTCTGATGAATCTGGCGTACTTTATGTCCGGTGTGGGTATTGTCTGGGGTGTCTTTATCGGCAGTTACTTCGGTGCAGCACCCGACAGCGGCAGCTTATTTGGCCGCCTGGCCTTTATCGACCTCAACGATTACAACGCCATGATGAAATTGTCGGTGGTGATCGGTGTTGCACACCTGATCGTTGCCAATGTCATGACGGCGATTGTCAATCGTGGCTCAAGTTATGCCCTGGCACCACTGGGCTGGGCGGGGTTGATGGGCGGTGGTCTGACACTGTGGCTGGGGATGACCGGTACGCTGCCAGCGGCGTTTCAATCCACCATTGGCCCGGGGCTGATGATTGTCGGTGCCCTGCTGGTCTTCCTGTTCTCCAGCAGCCGTGAAGTGACATCCTTCAAGGACCTTATTCTGAGAATGCTGGATGGCCTGAAAGCCGTCTACAACATTACCAGTGCTTTTGGTGATGTGCTCAGTTACATGCGCCTGTTTGCCCTCGGCCTGTCCGGTGCATCTCTGGCCATGACGTTTAACTCTCTGGCCATGGACGTTCTTAATTCCAGCCCCGTCACCGGAGTGCTGTTTGCGGGAATCATTCTGCTGCTGGGTCACCTGCTGAATTTTGCCCTGTGCATCATGAGCGGTGTGGTTCACGGCATGCGTCTTAACGTCATTGAATTTGTCAACTGGGGACTGTCTGACGAAGGCTACCCATTTAAAGTCTTTAACCAAAGAACGACCTTTAACCAGCAAACAACTTTTAGTAAAGAGGATTAACAATGGATGCACTGATTATCGCACTGGGTTGGGTAGGTGTTTTCGCACCGGTTGCTCTGGGTGCAGTGGGTTCTGCAATCGGCTGTTCTGTCGCCGGACAGTCTGCCTGTGGTGCGATGCTGGATGTGGAGAGCGGCTACGGTAAGTTCGTCGGTCTCTCAGCCATGCCATCTTCCCAGGTTATCTACGGCATTGTCATCATGTTTACCCTGAGTGGCATCGGCGTCACTCTGGCCAGCGCTCCTGGTCTGTTTGGTATTGGTCTGCTGACCGGTGTTGCCCTGATGTACTCTGCCGTTTATCAGGGACAGGCGGTTGCAGCGGCCATCAATGCTTCCAAGAACAAGCCGGAAGTGTTTGGTCTTTCGATTGCGCCTGCGGCGATCGTAGAAGGCTTTGCGGTATTTGCTTTCGTATTCGCACTGGTTATGGGTCAGGGCATCGCCGCCTGATGATGGGGTGAATGATTGGCACCACAAAGTCAAAAAAGATTTCTCTGTGTCTTTGTGGTGACAAAAACTGACTGGCCCATAAGCAAATACAGGATTAGATAATGAGTACTGCAACTCCTGAAAAACAAATCGGGAAAACCGTTTCCGTCGGTGTTCAGGAACTGATCGAAAAGCTGCGTAACCAGGGCGTCGACAGTGGTCGCCAGGAAGCGGGCAAGATTATTTCTGACGCTGAAGCCAAAGCCGCTGAGCTGATCGCGGATGCCGAAAAACGCGCCAGTGCCATTGTTGGCAAGGCCCGTGAGGAAGCGGATTTTATTACCAGGGCAGGCAAAGAAGCGCTGCAACTGGCTGAGCGAAATGCCGTCCTTGAGCTGAAAGACTATCTGCTGGAAAAATTCTCTGACCAGATCCGTGCAGTGGTCAGCCACTCAATGGAAGGCGACAAGCTGCTGGAAGGGATGATTCTGGAAGTGGCTGGCCAGAACAATCTGCGCGGCGAAAACAACATCGAAGTGATCCTGCCCAGAAAAGTTATTGGTGTGGATGAACTGCGTGACAAACCTGAGCTGCTCAAGGCCGGTGGTCTGCTGGAGTTCGCCATGAAGCGGGCCAGTGAGATGCTTCAGGATGGCGTCACGTTCACCGTTGGTGGTGCTGGCCAGAGTGGCATTGCGTTTCGTCTGAAGGACAAGGATATCCAGGTAGAGCTGACCGATGAAGCCGTTGCTGCGGTTCTGCTGAAGCACCTGCAGCCACGTTTCCGTGCCCTGCTTGAAGGCATTATTAAATAATTGCCGGTGTCAGTTCGTGATGGCAGCTCAATGTCTGCCTCACGCTCATGTTAAGGAGTAGTTCCTGAATAAGTTCCGTGATTGTGGGCCCTCGAACCCTGATCTTCCTGAGTCTGTTGAAGGGCATGAACACCAGGCCCATGAGATAGATCGTGCCAGGCACCCTTCGACTGTGCTCAGGGTGAACGGACATAGGCCCCATCATCGGACCCTGTTTCTGGGCTGCTTCCGAGGAGAATACAATGGCTGAAAATGCCTACTATACCCTGCTGACATCGCTGCCGCATATTGACTCACTGTTTAACAGCAAGATTACGCCTATCTCCCGCATTCAGCTGGACCGTCGTCTGGCCATGCTGTCCACGGCAGATCGTGAAACCCTGGTTAAGGTGGAACAGCTGGTGCACTGGAGCCATCTGGGCGAAGAGATCAAGGAAGCGTATTTGATCAATCTGGCAGAGCGCCTGTTGCAGGAGCTGGACAGTCCTGATCTGAAAGAGCTGGTGAACTGGCGTCTGGATATGCGAACCATCGCTGCTGCCTTGCGACGAAAGGCCAATGGTATTCAGGCACCGACATCGGCGAAATGGAGTTACGGTAGCCGCTACGCCTACATCCGCCACAACTGGAATCATCCGACCCTCGGTTTGCAGCATGCATTCCCCTGGATTCCCGTGGCGGTTGAATGCCTGAGTAAAAAAGACTACCTGACGCTGGAAAAAACAGTGATGGAGGCGGTGTGGAACAAGCTGAACGAGCTTGGTGCCAGACACCGTTTCGACTTTGAAGCCGTGGTGATCTATCTGCTGCGCTGGAACCTGGTGGCACGCTGGACCTCCTACAATGGTGAACAGGCAGTGGTTCGGTTTAATGAGCTGACCCAGCAGGCATTAGGGGAATTTGCCCACCAATTGCCGGGTTCCCCGGATTAAACGACAACGGTTATACACATGACTGAACAGACAAAAACAGATCTGATGCAACAGACCTCTGCCCGGGTGGTAGCGGTGATGGGTGATATCATCACCATCGAAAGCATCAGTGGCAAAGATGGTGCGAAAAAGCCGCTGGTTAAGAACGAGGTGGTCTACGTACTGCCAAGCCGTCGCGCCAATGAAGCGGTGGAAGAGCAGCTGATGGCCGAGATTCTCCGTGTTCGTGGTAACACGGCGGATATTCAGGTGTTTGAGGAAACCCGTGGTGTTGCTGTCGGTGACCTGATTATTCAGACCGGGCACATGCTGTCTTTGGATCTGGGGCCTGGAATTCTCAGCATGATCTACGACGGTCTGCAGAACCCGCTGGAGCGACTGGCGAATCTGCATGGCCGCTTCCTGCAGCGGGGTGTTCAGGTTGAGTCCCTGGATCGTACCCATAACTGGGCATTCACTGCCGTGGCTAAAATCGGCGATAAACTCCATGCCGGTGAAACCTTTGGTACCGTGCCGGAAGGTCGCTTTACCCACAAAATCATGATTCCGTTTGATACCGTGGGTGAAGTGGAAGTGGTCTGGATTCAGGAAGGTAACTTCTCTGTTGATACCGTCGTGGCCCGGGTGAAAAACCACAAGGGTGAAGAAATTCCTCTGACCATGTACCAGCGCTGGCCGGTGCGTAAGTCAATCGCTGAAACGCTGGCCGCAAAAGGCAAGACCGAGCGTCTTTACCCTGACCAGCCGCTGATCACCACCACTCGCATCGTTGATACCTTCTTCCCGATTGCCCGTGGTGGTACCGGCTGTATCCCCGGACCTTTCGGTTCTGGCAAGACGGTATTGCAGCACGGTTTCTCCCGTTACTGCGATGCGGATATCGTTATTGTCACTGCCTGCGGTGAGCGTGCCGGTGAGGTGGTTGAAACCATCGAAGAGTTCCCGCACCTGCAGGACCCCAAGACCGGTGGTGCCCTGATCGACCGTACGGTTATTATCTGTAATACGTCGTCCATGCCGGTGGCTGCCCGTGAAGCCTCTATCTATACCGGTCTGACACTGGGTGAGTACTATCGCCAGATGGGTTACAACGTGCTGGCCCTGGCGGACTCTACTTCCCGCTGGGCCCAGGCCATGCGTGAAACCTCTAACCGTCTGGAAGAAATTCCCGGTGAAGAAGGCTTCCCGGCCTATATGGACTCTGCCATCAAGGGGGTTTACGAGCGTTGTGGTGTGGTTCGCAACGAAGACGGCGACGAAGGTTCCCTGACCATGATTGGCTCTGTATCACCTGCCGGTGGTAACTTTGAAGAGCCTGTTACCCAAGCCACCCTGAGTACCGTAAAGGCATTCCTTGGGCTGTCTTATGATCGTGCTTACAAACGTTTCTACCCGGCGATTGATCCTCTGATCTCCTGGTCCCGTTATCTGGATCAGCTGGAAGACTGGTACTCAAAAAACCTGTCGCCAGAGTGGGTCAGCAACGTCCGGGAGATGCAGGAACTGCTGGTACGCGGTGACAGCATCAACCAGATGATGCAGGTAACCGGTGAAGAGGGTATTACCCTGGAAGACTACGTGACTTTCCAGAAGTCTTACATGCTGGACATGGTCTATCTGCAGCAGGACGCTTTTGACGATGTGGACGCTTCCTGTCCAATCCATCGTCAGCAGGAAAACTTTGATCTGGTGGTGAGCCTGATTCGTCAGCAGTACAACTTCAGCGATAAAGAAGAGGTGCGTGATTACTTTATCAAGCTGACCGGCCTGTTCAAGAACATGCACTATGCACATCACGGATCACCTGAATACAACAACTATATGCACCGTATTCAGGAGCTTCGCAGCCAGTACGCCATGGGTGCTTTAGCTGCCTGATGACTGTTGTGTAACACGTACTGCTCAAGTCTGCCGGCGATGTCGGCAGTACTTTTTTAAGCCATTAATTTTTCAGCCACGTCTTCGTCCATTATCCCCTGAATATCTTTGGTTTAGTTTGAACTTTTCGGGTTTTTAAATATCAACACTGGAAAGAGCTGCTGGTGTTATATGGATAGCAATAAAATTTCAGGCTTGCCTGACTCTTGCATTGTTCAGACTTACCACTCTTATCAACAAGAACGTGCGGGTGGCAGGATGGGCTCTTACTATGTTACCCCCTGTGAACATGATGACCTTTCAGGCGCTGATTCTGGCTCAAATTTGCAGGAAGATGGCAGGATGCGACGTTTGGCTGAGCGGTTTTCAGCTATCGCTACTGTTACTCAACCAGTCTCTGCACAAAAGATAGAAGTGAAAACCAGGGTTCAGTCTGCTTTGCAGGCATTCCTGAAACATGACATTGAGTTTTGCAGGCAATTTGTGCAGCCAGCAAATCCTGACTGTGACAAAAGTTTTACCCCTCGATTTATCAGATTTTTTCCTGTTGTGTCAGGGATTTTGATCGATGCTCTTGTGGCAAAAGGAGAATCTGCTACAGACAGCGATTTTGAGCTGGCAGGTGATGTATTAAAAGACACTGAGGTGAAGACTGTTTTTTTCCAGCTGATAAGAGCCACTTTTTCCGGGCTGGATAGTTCCAGGAAAACGACAGCTGATCATCTTCTTAAGGCTTATAGAAAATATCCGGATGGTTGTTATGACGCAATAGTTGATGGAATCATCAGCCATAGAAAATCCCTTCCGGAATTACAGGTTGCAATGGACAGAAATCGGCTTACCCGGGGATTTCCAGTATGCTATTTTTCAATGCTGTTTGGTTCGAAGGACGACTATTATCTGGGGATTGATGCCCAAAATTATGATGCCAATACGGTTCATAATCTTTGCCAGGCCTTTGCCAGTTTGTTGGAGCAGTCCCGTCGTGGCGATCTTGAACCTGTGAATCTGTTGATATTGAATCAGATTCATCAACGTCTGACGAAAGATGTCAAGTCCTGGTACGGCGATCCTATATCTCCAACGTATGACTTTTCTGCATCACATGTATTTGATATTCCCAAAGAAAAATTCACGCCGTCGGGTTACCAGGAAATGATGTTGTTCGTGCAGAGCTGCGATCAAAAATACCGGGGTATGGATAAACTCTCTCCTGACAATCACGCAATTTTTCATATTTGTGGCTACCATGCGCCAAATCATGAGAAACCGGGCAAAGTTACGGTCAGAGCCTATTGTGATGAGCCTGACAAAGGTAATGTTCGCAAGAAAAATGTATTGATAAACGTGTTGGTTGACCATAGAAAGGCGCTGCATAGAACCCCGACTCCGGAAGACGTTCGCTTATCCACTGCCCGGTTGGCAAAGCGATTAATGCTTTTGCACTATTTTCTCGACGGAAATGGCAGAACCATTATTTACCTGATCAATCGCGAGCTGCTCAGAAATGGTCAGCCTCCGTCCATTATTCTGGATGCTGACGCCATTGCTGCGAAGTCATCTGCCGAGTTCTCCCAAATGATAAAGGAAGGGCAGGATCTTTTTATCGGTATACAGCGCAATCAGCAGCCAGCCTTATCTAATCCACCCTCTCTCTGTTTTCATGATCAGGCAAAAAGGAGGCTGCATGGGTATTTACAGCAGGTCTGGCGATAGGGGGTTGGGGATGTCGACAGGTTGGGTCGGTATTATTGGTAAAAAACGACAGTATATGTACAATGCAGAATGTTCTCCTCGTATAACCAGATAACTACGAGGTTAAAGCGGTCAGGGATTCGCCGTACATAATGATAAAAAAAGTTCTGGCACCAGTGATACAGGATATCTGGTAGCGGACAGGAGTTATAATGAAAAAAATTACCGCCATGCTGGCATTTCTGCTGGCGTTCAGTTCATCACTTTTTGCCTCTTATAACCAGATATGGGAAGAGTCCACGCTGAACAAGATCGTGGAGCGCAAGGTGCTTCGTGTTGGTCTGGATGCAGGCTATATGCCATTTGAAATGACTAACAAGCAGGGTAAGATCGTTGGTTTTGATGTGGACGTTGCCCGCCAGATGGCCAAGTCCATGGGCGTAGAGCTGGAAATTGTCAATACCGCATGGGATGGCATTATTCCGGCACTGGTGACGGATAAGTTTGACATTATCATGTCCGGTATGACCCTGACTTCCCAGCGTAACCTGCAGATTAACTTTGCCAACCCCTATATTGTCATTGGCCAGAGTGTATTACTGCGTAATGGACTGAAAGATGAAATCAAGTCTTACAAAGATCTGAATAATCCAAAATATACGGTGGTTTCCAAGCTGGGCACCACCGGCGATCTGGCCGCCAGGCGCTACCTGAGCAAGGCCAAGCTGAGATTGTTCGAAACCGAATCTGAAGGTGCCATCGAAGTGGTGAATGGCAAGGCCGATGCATTTATTTATGACCTGCCGTTTAATGCGGTCTACTCCAGCCAGAATCCGGGCAAACTGGTTCACCTGGACACGCCTTTCACCTATGAGCCGCTGGCCTGGGGCGTTCGCAAGGGGGACCCGGACTTTGTTAACTGGTTAAATAACTTCCTGACCCAGATTCAGGGTGACGGTACTTACGATAAAATTTATGCCAAGTGGTTCGAAAGTTCCGCATGGCAAAAGACCCTGAAGTAACGGCTGATGCTGCAGGGTAAACCCGTGAAAGGCCAGCCTCTGCAAATGGAAAAGCCGCCAAACCAGGTTCTGTGGAATCTGGTTTTTGCGGCAATATTGCTGCTGTTGGGTCTGGGTATCTACAAGTCCAGTCAGGCGATTGACTATATCTGGCGCTGGGATCGAGTCCCCCAGTACATTGTTTATCAGGCCCGCGATGAACTTCGTGCGGAGTTTGATGGCACCATAGAAAGTAATGAAACAGGAGAGCTAATCCTCATCAATGATGTTGACGACAGTGAGCGTATGACTGTTGTCGGTTATCAGGAAATGGCTGTCAGTGACGGTGATCTGATCTTTGCAGGTGACCTCTTGGCGGTCAACTATCACTGGCAGCCTGGGCCGATGGCCAATGGACTCTGGATGACCATCAGGCTCTCCCTGGTGTCTATTGTTTTTGCCATTGTTCTTGGGGCTCTGGCTGGTCTGGCACGCATATCACCCAATCCGGCACTGCGTCACCTTGCGACTGTTTATGTGGAGCTGGTGCGGGGAACGCCCCTGCTGGTGCAAATCTTCATTGTCTACTTCTTTATTGGCACTGTTATGGATCTGGAGCGATTCACCGCGGGTGTGGTGGCGCTGTCAGTATTCACCGGAGCCTATGTGGCAGAAATCATCCGGGCCGGTATCGAGTCTATCAGCCGGGGACAGATGGAGGCCGGACGAAGTCTGGGGATGAGCCGTGGCATGACCATGCGCTATATCATTCTACCGCAGGCGTTCAAGAGGGTGTTGCCACCACTGGCTGGCCAGTTTATCAACCTGATCAAGGATTCTTCACTGGTTTCCGTTATCTCGCTGACAGACCTTACCAAGGCTGGACGGGAAGTGGTAAGTGTGACATTCAGCCCGTTTGAAGTGTGGTTCAGTGTTGCCTTGATGTACCTGGTTCTGACCGCCACGCTTTCCTGGCTGGTCCGTCGTTTGGAGGTGAGATATGCCGTCAGAGACTGAAGGTTCTTTGTCCACAGCGGTCATTATCCGGGCTACCGGGGTTGAGAAGATCTATCCCAACGGGGTACATGCCCTGAAGAATATTCATCAGAATATTCAAGAGGGTGAGGTCGTTGTGGTCATTGGCCCCAGCGGCTCCGGTAAGTCGACATTTCTGCGAACCCTGAATCAGCTGGAAACCATTAATGCGGGTGAAATTGTTATTGATGGCATATCCCTGACCACGCCCGGGGATGTGAATAAGCTTCGGGAAGAGGTGGGGATGGTTTTCCAGTCGTTTAATCTGTTCCCCCACCTGTCGGTATTGGACAATATCTGTCTGGCACCCATGAAGGTTCGTGGCATCAGCCGCACTGAAGCAGAGGAACGGGCAAAAGCCCTTCTGCTGAAAGTAGGGCTGTCGGATAAGGCCGCCAGTTTTCCTCCGCAACTGTCGGGTGGACAGCAACAGCGGGTTGCCATCGCCAGGGCACTGGCCATGCAGCCACGGATTATGCTGTTTGATGAACCCACCAGTGCCCTTGACCCGGAAATGGTTGGGGAAGTGCTGGATGTGATGAAACAGCTGGCTGGAGAGGGGATGACCATGGTGGTGGTTACCCATGAAATGGGGTTTGCCCGGGAGGTGGCTGACCGGGTTCTGTTTATGGACGGCGGTGAGTTACTGGTGGATAGTGAGCCGGAGATTTTTTTTCAGGCACCGGAAAATGAACGTTTGCGAGTCTTCTTAAGTCAGGTAATTTGACGAAATATTCGGTCGGTAATTATCCGTTGTTATCTCCTGGGCGTGTTTCCCTAAACGCCCAGCGAACCCTTAAAACAGGCGTTCTTTTAAACGCAGGAATCAATAACCAGTACATAAAAATGCCAAAGCAGTTGGCGACGATATCCCAGAACGATGGGTAGCGATAGTCGGTAAGGGATTGCAGGCCTTCAATCCAGATACCGTATAAAGCCGCGATAGCCGCTTTTTTCAGGTTGAAACGGTCCTGGTAACAAAAGCCATCAAGCAGGCCGGAAATAACCAGAAAAGCAAGGCAGTGGGCTATTTTGTCAGCAGCCACCGGCAGCTTCCAGAATGTCAGGTCAACACCTCTGAAGTTATCTATAGGCAATAGAGACAAAATAGTGATGGCTGTCAGGGTAATGGCTAATGCCGCTCTGCTGACCGGTAAATAGTGCTGAAGAATTACGTCTTCCAGTGACGGGGCTTTCCTGAGGTTTTCCACTTTACACGTTTGGATCTGTTTGTATTAAGTTTGTCTTTCAGTGAAGCAGGGATTTCCAGCTCACGCCAATGACCCGGCTGCAGGTCGTCAATTTTCCATGATCCTATCTGGCAGCGAATCAGCCTGAGTGTTGGATGGCCGATAGCAGCGGTCATTCTTCTTACCTGACGGTTTCTTCCCTCCTTTATAGTCAATTGAATCCAGCAATCCGGAATCGACTTTCTTTCCCGTATGGGTGGCACTCTTTCCCAGACATCAGGAGCGTCAATGATTTCTGCCCGGGCCGGGAGAGTAGGGCCATCGTTCAGAACTATTCCGGTACGAAGATGGTCTAAGGATTGAGAGTCCGGGATTCCTTCCACCTGAACCCAGTATGTTTTGGGCATTTTGTGCTCAGGTGAGGCAATCAGGTTTTGCAACTGGCCATTATCCGTCAGCAGTAACAACCCTTCGCTGTCTCGATCCAGCCTGCCCGCTGGATAGATGCCGGGAATGTTAATGAAATCCTTCAGGGTTTGCCGTCCTTCCTGGTCCGTAAACTGGGTCAAAACACCGTAAGGTTTATTAAAAAGCAATAATCGGCTTTTTTTGGAAGGGCGTATAACAGAAGCCTGCATGGGTAATCACTGATGAGAAAAGTCAGAATTATAAATGCAGGAGAACCTGTGGACTAGACTATGGCCTTAACCATTTAAAAGGGGGTTGTGTGAGTACACCACCAGCAAGCTGTGATCACCCTCAGCAGCGGGCAACTGATGTGAAATCAGTTATCAGTTAT
The DNA here is from genome assembly GCF_049310245.1 of Endozoicomonas sp. ALB115. Classification (NCBI taxonomy): domain Bacteria; kingdom Pseudomonadati; phylum Pseudomonadota; class Gammaproteobacteria; order Oceanospirillales; family Endozoicomonadaceae; genus Endozoicomonas; species Endozoicomonas sp. ALB115. The sequence goes on from NZ_JBLYZG010000025.1 coordinate 62,660, forward strand.
TTAGCTCCATTGCTATTGGGGGGGAGTCTGTGGGTGCTCCCTGCACCGGAAGGTCTGGATCTGCAGGGATGGCACATGCTGATTATTTTTATCAGCACCCTGTTGGGGGTGATGGTTACTCCCATGCCGATGTCGGCAATCACCTTGATGGGGGTGACAGCCCTGGGGCTGACCAAAACCCTGACCCTCAAACAGGCACTGGCGGGTTATGGTGATCCTGTAACCTGGCTGGTGGTGCTGGCGTTTTTCATCTCTCACGGGTTTATAAAAACCGGGCTTGGGCTCAGAATTGCCTACTGCTTCATGCGTATCATGGGGAAGAAAACCCTGACCCTGGGTTATGGACTGACCCTGACGGATATGCTGCTTGCCCCGGCAATGCCCAGTACCACGGCTCGCGCAGGTGCCGTGGTATACCCCATTATGCAATCCATCGCCACTGTCTATGACAGTAAGCCGGGAGCCACTGCCAACAGGATGGGGGCCTTTCTGTTGATGATCGTCTTCCACGCCAATGCCATCACCAGCACCATGTTTCTGACTGCCATGGCGGGTAATCCGCTGGTGGTCAAGCTTGCTGGCAATCAGGGTATTGAGTTGAGCTGGGCGACGTGGGCCTTGGGGGCATTGTTACCCGGTATTGTCTGTCTTATCTTGATGCCACTTTGTCTGTATCGCATTATCCCGCCGGAATTGAAAGAAACCCCCATGGCCGTCAAGGTGGCACAGGATGAACTTCACCGCCTGGGCTCCCTGACCAGGGATGAATGGATTATGGCCGGTACTTTCCTGTCGCTTCTTGTGCTATGGATATTTGGTCAGCAGCTGGGCTTTTCAGCGACGCTGGTGGCTATGGTGGGTGTGTGCATTCTGCTGTCAAGCGGTGTTCTGAACTGGGATGATCTCCGTGGTAATAAGGGAGCCTGGGACACCATGATCTGGTTCGGGGCATTTATTACCATGGCTCATTACCTCAGTGCCTATGGCGTAGTGAACTATGTCAGTGATCAGGTTGGCGATCTGTTTGACGGTTTGCCCGCCTGGCTGGCAATGATCACCGTCTGTGGACTGTACTACTTTTTCCATTACTTCTTTGCCGCATCCACAGCACAGATCAGTGCCATGTATGCTGGTTTTCTGCTGATCATGCTCGGAGCTGGTGTTCCCCCGCTGGGAGGTGCCCTGATGCTTGCCTATATGAGTAATATTTGTGCTGTTATTACCCACTATGGGAATGGACCGGCACCAATCCTTTATGGTGCTGGTTATGTTTCTCTTTTCAACTGGTGGAAAGTCGGGTTGATCATGAGCTCGCTCTATTTGCTGGTATGGCTGGGGCTGGGTAGTGTCTGGTTGTCCTGGTTAGGCTATTTATAGCCAATAAGTTGTAACTATCCGGCCATCTGCCACTGTGCGTATGGCCTAAACAATCACCTCAACAAGAAATGTTTTGATCAGGAAACCCAGGACACCCAGGCCAAGAGCTCCAAAGAGTACAAATGTACCCCATTTCCCCGCATTGGATTTTTTGGCCAGGTCATAAACGATAAAAGCCATAAATAAAACCAGCCCGCTGATTAAGACCTGTAACATGATGGATTCGAACTCAGCAATATCCATAGAACCTCCAGAAGTTTAGCCGACTTTTTTTGGCAACTTTTTTTGCCTGCTTTTTTTTCGCCAACTTTCTTATGCCGGTATTTTAGGCATTTTCTGCTGAGTCGCCAATATCGCATATAAACACAGTGCAACTCCCATCAGTTGATGCGTTATTGCCACGCGCTGCAATCCTCAACCGTCAACAAGACCCTACACAGATTTGTTCCCAGACCGATATAGGTATCCAGAGAGTTTCAAAATGATCTGGTCAAGGCTATCCGGGGGTAGGTATGGCGCTCAAACTCAGGCTGGTAGATGTCACCAAATTACAAAAAACCAACTATCTGACGTCGGAGGCATCAAAGGCGGCCGTCCGGGAGGCAAAGGTACTGCTGGATAAGCAGGAAGAGTTTATGAAAAATGGCGGAATGGACCGGCAAAAGTTACGTGCTTTTATCAATAGTGACTATTGGACATCTCGCCAAAAGCAGAAAGCCAGGGAAGAACTGCTCAATTTTCATAATGAGTTCAAAAGTAATATGGCCAATGAAGCAACGGCTAAGCGCAAAGAGCTGAATAGTGCCAGCCGTCTGCTCACGCAACGTAAAGTGAAGAAAGCAAGTACCGTTAAAAAGCGCTCCGGATATGTATAGGGCGTAAACAGATCCATATAAAAAATAACTGCTTTTCAGGGATGAGTTCAGCATGAATAACGTTAACGGCGTTTCCACGACGAATGACATAAAAACTCTAAATCCGGCAGATATGAGTCAGCAGGACTTCATTGCTGCTGTTTATCTTGAACGTGGAGAAATGCTGGACTCAGAAGTTCGACGAATTATTGGTGAAATTGATAAAAGTAATCAGTATGTAGATACCATTAATAAGTTGATTGGCAAGGCAAATGTTGCCGAGTATGGATCAACACATTATTCCTCCACCACATGGCAGGTTAAAGGCAAAAATGTTGTGCTTGATAATGGTTACGGGTTGAATTTCCAGCCAGATGGTAAGGGTGGGAATACCTTCACTCTGCTTGACGGTGACGGTAATCAGTTAATCTACCAGAACCAGACTCTGATACCTGTGCCTGCCGGTGCGACGGTGGATGCACTGGAAGTTGGCATTCCCGTGATGAACGACATGACCTATATACTGAATGATGGCACTGAGATTACCTTTAAGGCCGGAGCCCCGGATAAGGCATTCAACTCATCGGACTTTTCTGGAGGAATGGCGGATATAACTTCGATTATCATTACCCGGGATAATCAGGGAATGAAAATCAGTGATGTTAATGTTGCCGGATCAATGACCATCGGTTCCCCTACCATTGAGACCCCAACTGATGTGGCAGTATCCCAGCCGACCACAGCCACGCAAACGGTAAATGTTCCTGCTAACACACTGCCAATGTATGAGCACTACGATGAGAACGAAAATTACGACACCATTGATGTCGTCCATGGGGAAAGAGTATCCTCCAAGTGGGAAGGGGTTATTCAGAGTAAATCTCCAGCGGAACAGGCCGCCATACTAGGCAAGATAAAGTCGGATGGCGGGCTATCTATTTACTGGGAACTAGGTGACGCGGATAATACTAATGAGCGTTATTATAAAACGTTTGATTATGAGCCCTACGCCAATGAAACGCTCTCCCAGTTTATGGGACGTGTCGTTAATAGCTCCAAAACGGATTTCCGAAACTATGTCCATGCAGAGGAAGGCGATATAGAAATAGAGTATATCCAAACCGACATTCACTTTCCCGCTTATAGTTATCAGGAAGTGATACCGGGGACCAGTAAAACAACCAAACAAGTTTCATCCAGCACTATTAACGAAAGCCGGGATTTTTATGACTCTGAGAATTATGGGAGTATCAGGGCATTCACTGATGATTATTTATTAAAATTGAAAAGTGACCTGACGAACAAGGATCTTAGCGATGAACAGATAAAGGGGCTTGAAAAAGAATTGCAGACCAATGGCTATACAATTAACTTGAATCTGGAGGATACTGATGGGGAAGATAACTCGTATGGCAGAAATTATAGCTATAAATTGGTCCCCGGAGAGTCTGTGGATGAATTCTTTGAACGTGTGATGGATCAGTCAGCAGCAAAACTTAGATCATGGATAAACTACCATATGGATGAGGGAGAAATTAACATAAAATCCATGTCTGCCTCCAGTACTATACCCGGATTCTCCTATGATCAGTACGCACCAGTTCCGCAGGCTGCTCCAAATGCTGCTCGCCCGAACAACCGCCACAGCCTGGATGTCAACAATCATGATGGCCACATCCTGTATGAAGCCGGCGGTATGCATCAGTGGGAGTATGATGGCCGGGGTACCCAGGCCATCAGCAAAGCGAATCCCAATGATTCCAGCAACCAGGTATCCGGTTTTTTTGGCAGGAAGCTGGCGTTCAGCCAGTCAGTCAATGATGAGTTTAGCGGTACCACGCCGTTTATGACCCAGAAGGAGAAAGAACTTCTGGCTAATATATTGAGGATTACCTATCCCGATGCCAGTGGCAGTGGCCGACTGACCCCGGAAGAGTGGGTCACGTTAAAGAAGAGCCTGATTAATGCCCGGGATAACCTCAATGGCAACAGTCAGATTCAGACCGTTCAGCTGCAAAGGGCGATGCAGACGTATAATCAAAACTTTGAGGCCATGTCCAACGCCCAGCAGAAGATCTACTCCCTGCTCAGGGATATTATTTCTAATGTGAAGTAATCCGGGTCAACCGGTAATGGCTGTGAAGCAGCGAATGCCGGTCAACTTGACTTAATCAAGACTGATCCCCAGTTGACTGACACCATCGTTGGCAGAAAGCAGCCGAAGTTCTTTGGTAAACTCTTTTGATGGTTTCTTTTGCTGACAGACCATGCTGATCAACTCACTGATAAACCGACGTTGAACCTCAAACAATTCATGCTCTTCAGTGTACTGCGCCAGTTCGGTTCCTCTAAGCTCTTGTGCTTCAGTGTATTTTATGAATTTACCAATGGTGCTGAGTGACACGGTTAATGCACTGGCCGTTTCATCAATGGTTGCTTTCATGGCACAGTTGATGGCACAGTTAAGACCAGCCGAAAAATCCAGCGCCGGTTCAACACCAAACATATCAAAATCTTCAGGAGCTGGCGTATTTTCATCCAGTCGTTCAAGCAGACGGTCGAAGTTTTTTGACGATTGAAGTCCGGCAGTATAGTCCCAGAGCATGTTCAGACAGTGCCTCACATCGGCAGCATGGCCAAATTCTGCCAGCTCTGAAAACAGTGCAAAGTTGGGCCAGGCTCTCTCAGTGACAGCAGTAGCGAGTGTCGCCAGTTGCCAGGGAGCGAGTAATTCAATTTGGCGGGAATATTGAGCGTACAGTGTGCGGATGTTCAATGATGATTACCATTAGGGTTGATGCCGCTGGCATTCTAGCATTTCTTATTAACAGCGACATCACTACTTTAAATTTACAGGGGCCAGGTAAACTGCAGGCGTACAGAGTTGAAATTGTAATTGGAATTCAACTCAACAGAACCACCATCCGGTAAGCAGCTGCCCGCAGTAATTCGATTGGTCCTGAGCTGAACTTCTCCACAATCACTGAAAGAATAACGGGTGTTCTGCCTGATAAAGTAAATACTTTCTTTAACGCTTTCTCCAAGACCGATGCTCTCCAGTCCGTAAAGAATGGCTGAGCTGGCAACCTGGTCCCGAACCTTATCCGGGTCGTCAATGGTTTTATAAATGAATGAGCCAATGTGTTCTTCATTGAACTCTATTGTCTGCTTGAAAATAAATTCTGTTTGTTCGTGGTCTGTTTGATAAGCCGGTGCCTGAAAATCATTCATGGATGACACCTGGTTTAAAAACGGGGCTCTATCATTTGATTCCATCAGCATGGGTTGATCAGCAGATGAATAGGATATAAAGCCCATTGCCATAGATAAGTAAATCGTTCGAAAAATGCTTTGGGCAATATTTTTTATTTTCATGGCTTTAATCCTTGAGTTGATTTATGTCTGTTTGTTCTTTTTCTCCAAGAGATATTTTTTGGTTTTTGACAGGAAGAGAATGTTTTTAGTTCTATTTAGATAATCAAAAACCAAATGCTTAAAACATATTGTTTTAAATGCATATCATCACATTAGACACCTAAAGAGTGAAAATAACTTGAACAAAGGTATCATATTCCTATTTGATCTATGGTTTTGAGTGTTTTAATTGTTTTAGAGAATAAAAATATCTTTTTATATTTCGAATATGGTTTCCAGAGAACATCCCCGGAAACCAATGGGCATCAGGCGCGGGACATGAATTTCCCGGTTTCTGTATTGATTTTAATGATTTCCCCGTTACTGAGATACTCTGGAACCTGAACTTCCAGGCCAGTGCTGACCCGGGCAGGTTTTGTTCTTGCCGCAGCCGAGGCCCCTTTTATGCCAGGGGCTGTATCAACGATTTCCAGGGCAACGGATGCTGGCAGGTCAATCGCCAGTAGCTGGCCATCAACCAGAAGGGCGGTCAGGCCTTCCATATTGTCAGCGATATAGAGAAGCTGGTCCTCAATAGTGCTGGCATTGACGAGATACTGGGAATAATCCTCAGAATCCATAAACGTACACTCATTGTCTTCACGATAGAGAAGCGTGACGGCTCTTCTCTGCAGGTCCACATCAGTGAGAAGAATATCGCCGGTCAGTGTCTGCTCAAGTTTCTGGCCGCCGGGAACAGAATTGAAACGAACCTTATACAGGGTCTGGGCACCGCGGGCAGATGGGCTTTTCGCCTCAACCTGACGAACCTGATAATACTGGCCTTCAATGTCTACAATCTGGCCTTTTTTCAGTTCTCGAGCGTAAGGCATTGGATTCCTCGGAATAGCTGGTGTGCAGATAAATACGGTTGGAGTGATGATTGCTCTGGTCTGAACTGCTTTGACCTGGATAGTCTAGGAGGCTGTCCGAGAATAGCGCCCGTCTAGGCGACCCCGTAGCGAGGATGGCAGAAAATTGAGGATAAAAATTTCGTTTTGTGAGGTGAATAGTGGGGCTATTTGCCGAACAAAACGGAATTTTTAGACCAATTTGCTGCCACCGCAGTAGGGCAGTCTATTCTCGGACAGCCTCCTAGTTCCAGCGTCAGGAGTCTCTGGCCGGACAGCCAGAGTAAAGCATCCATCGGGGCATTTTAAATTGATTATGCCTGCTGATAAAGAGAGCAGTGAGTGAAGTATTGCGCAATACTATGCCGGATTGAGGTTTAAAGATGAGTCTCATCAATGCAAATGTCGTGGGTTACTGGATTTACCAACAACCTTGCCCTTGTTATCGAGAATTTTAGCCCTGGAATCCACACGGTATATCTGCCTTAAATACTCTTCCTTAATGGCTTTCTCATCAACGAGAGGCTTGGTATCCACTCCGGCGTATGCCAGGTATTCAAGCATGTACAGGGGGTTCGGCATGATAACCTCCGAGCCAGTTATAATAGCTTACCTTTCGCCATGACTCCGTTTGTTGATGCAGGGCATAAAAAGGGTGCCTTGTCATGAAAGTTTGTTGCAAGCCTATGCAAACCACTGCTGAAACGTGTTGTCTGCCAATTTCATGAAAAATATTGCATCCTGCTCGCTAACATAGAAAAATTTGACTTATATCAATGCTTGAAAAAGGCTGGGCCTATAAAAAAGATCATTAGAATAAATATCTAAGGGGGATGCTATATGACGACAGTGATTGACCGAATCATCAAAGACCATCAGCATATGGCACGCTTGCTGGACTACCTGGATTACGAGGTCTCTGGTTACCGGGAAGGCAGTGAGCACAATCCTCAGCTGAACATTATTATTGAAGCGCTGGATTATATGCATAACTATCCAGATGCATTTCACCATCCTCTTGAGTCCAGGTTGATGGCCCGGCTTCGTCCCCGGTTGGCCAGTAAAGAAGAACGGATTCAGTTTGATATGATTGAGAATCAACACCGGCAGATTACGGCAATGACCCAGAGGCTTGTGGAGGCTTTCAATACCGTTGCTTCTGACCAGGTTATCCCGATCAATCTGCTACTGGCTGAATACACGCTCTACAGTGAGTTGCAGCGGGAGCATATGGAACTGGAAAACCAGTATATGATTCCGGCGATGCAGTCTTTATTAAGTGTTGATGATCTGGTACTGGTTGATAATGATCTTAAACAGATGTCTGATCCACTTTTTGGTTCTCATTTATGGGAGGTATACCAAAATCTGTACCAGTATGTGACTGAGCGGGAAAACGAGGTTGAGCCGGTTATTTAATATTCAGCTCCACTCATAACTTTTACTCTCCAGCAAATTGCGTGTTAGGAATTTGCTGGGAGTCCTGTCCAGAGCGAAACTCAGTTTTCGGCTTGTCGCTTCGCCTTTATCTTCTTCAACCAGCCTGCAATGTAATAGCACTGATATTCATAAAGTGATAATTGTAAGTAGTTGGCCAGAAAATATGATTTCATTTGGTTAACTACTTATAGGGCCGGTTTTTATTTCGCTATCTATCAGCGTACAGTGTTGACATCTGAGTCATGAAAGAGAGGATGGAGCGTGGGTAAACCAATAACATGGATTGTTGCAGGCATTTTCTGGATGCAGGCCCATTTCGTTCTTGCTGATGCCATTGGCGAGATCGCGCCCGAGCCGGGTACAGGTAATACGGAACAGGAACTGGTCAGGGCCTCTGACTATATGGTGGCTACTGCAAACCCCTATGCAGCGAGAGCTGGTTATGAAATTCTCAAACAGGGCGGTTCTGCTATTGATGCTGTCATCACCACGCAGCTGGTACTGAATCTGGTGGAACCGCAATCTTCAGGTATTGGTGGGACGGGATTAGTCGTTTATTTTGATAATAAGGCCGGGCAGTTATCCACCTGGGAAGGTCGTGAGACTGCGCCGGGGCAGGTAAAGCCGGATCACTTTCTTGATGAAACAGGAGAACCCCTGGCGTTTTATGATGCGGTTGTGGGAGGGCGATCGGTAGCAACCCCCGGTCTGCTCAAATTGATGTATGAAGTGCATCAAAAGCATGGAAAACTGGCTTGGAAAACCTTGTTCAAGCCAGCGATAAAACTGGCCCGGGAAGGGTTTATTGTGTCGCCAAGACTGGCCAGGCTGGTTGCCATGGATCAGACCCGTCTGGGGCGTTATGAAAACACGAGAAACTACTTTTATCCTGAAGGACGTCCTGTGCAGGAAGGCGATCTGCTGAAAAACCTGCCATTTGCCAATACTCTGTCTCTTATTGCCAATCGCGGGATTGATCCGTTCTATCAGGGAGAGATTGGTCGCGATATCGTCACAACGGTGAACTCAGTAACCGATAATCCTGGCTTACTGACGATGAGTGACCTGAACCGTTATCAGGTTCAGGAACGTGACCCTGCCTGTATGGACTATCGGAGGTATCGGGTGTGCAGTATGGGACCACCAAGTTCGGGTGGACTGACCATGGGGCAGATTCTCGGGATGCTGGATCACTACAACCTGCCTGAACTGGGCAAGGACAACCCCATTAGCTGGCAACTGATTGGCGATGCAACGCGTCTGGCTTTTGCCGACCGTGGAATGTATATGGCGGATCAGGACTTTGTTCATGTGCCGAAGGGTTTGTTGGATAAGTCCTATCTTCTTGAGCGAAGTCGGCTGCTGAAAACCGGAAAGCCGTTGCAAGGGGTTGCTCCGGGCTTGCCACCGGGCATAGACAAAATACGTCAGGCTTCCGGTGAAGCACTGGAACTCCCGGCAACGACGCATATCAGCATTGTTGATGGTGATGGCAATGCGGTGGCGATGACCTCCAGCGTAGAGAATGCTTTTGGTTCACGCCTGATGGTCCGTGGTTTTCTATTGAATAACTCCATGACGGATTTTTCCTTCCGTCCATTTATTGATGGCAAACCGGTAGCCAATCGCATAGCACCAGGGAAACGACCAATGTCTTCTATGACGCCCACTATCGTGTTACGTGATGGCAAGC